>CAZBSR010000001.1:0-32450 GCA_964494575.1 uncultured Methylophilaceae bacterium
CCAATATTCCGCCTACCGTCCTGAGCTGAGGACGATTGGCGCGTAAATTACTCGGCAATTTTTGCATTGCCTGTATCGCTTCATCGCGATTGGCATAGCTACCATACAGCACCGTTACGAACGGCCTGTTGCTAACCTTGGTACGAAATACGTACACATTATCCAGTTCTACCTGTGACGCAAGCGTCTTTAATCCGAGCCTCAACTGGTCGTCATTGCCGTTGCCCATCAATTGGATACTCACCGTAGTAGCGGGCTGCTGGCTCAGCCAGTTTTTGGTGACGGCAAGGCGACGCTCAAGAATATCGTCCGGCTCAGCTATCGGCGCTATCGGCGCCGTGGCTACAGGGCTGGCAGCAACGGGCGAAGCGGCTTCAGTAGCGCTCGTCTCTACCGCGGCCTTGACCGGCTGCGCCTCCGCTATTGGCACGACTGAAACAGACTGTGCAGTCTGATCCGATTTTGTTTCCGCTTGAGCCACTGCCGCCGGGCCTTGCTGGACGGACTTGGCCGGCTGCCATTGATTGAACAGATACCCCACTATCAGTCCGATAGTCAGGGTTGCAGCAACACCAGCGTAGATCTGCTTGCCGGATTGGCGCCGCACCTGCTCTGCCCCGAATTCACTATCGCGAATGGCAGCTCGCACCTGCTTCGGCGTCACCTGGTAAACGTTATCGGAGAAAGCCGAAAGCAACGATTTATCCGCCAGGATATTCACGCGGCGCACCAGCCCTTGTGCAGATTGTGCGATCATTTTTATGGCCGATTTGGAAAACAGGTGGGGACCGAAATACCCTGCCGCCCGCAAGCGGAAAATCAGGTATTCGCCGATTTCGTTTTGGTCCAGGGGACCAAGATTGAAACTATGGGTTATGCGCTCCCTGAGCTGGCGGATCTGGGTT
This sequence comes from uncultured Methylophilaceae bacterium, assembly GCA_964494575.1. GTDB lineage: Bacteria > Pseudomonadota > Gammaproteobacteria > Burkholderiales > Methylophilaceae > JBCKUK01. The sequence continues at coordinate 906 of CAZBSR010000001.1, forward strand.
TCGTTGAGATTAACATCCAGCTCGGGCTGGCCAAACAATACGATCTGCAGCAATTTATCGTACTTGGTTTCCAGGTTGGACAGCAGACGCATTTCTTCCAGGGTAGCCAACGGCATGCCCTGAGCTTCTTCAACGAAAATCACCACTTGTTTCCCATCTGCGTGGCGATCAACCAGGTATTTCTGCAACACCTGCATGACCTGCAGGCGATCCGCATTTTTCGGCAGTTTTAATTGCAGTTCAAATGCAATGGCATGCAGGATATCTTCTGGTGCGACACTTGGGTTAGCCAGATATACGCTTTCGACCTTTTCCGGCAGCAAGGTTTGCAGCATGCGGCAAAGCATGGTCTTGCCGCTGCCGACCTCGCCCACCACCTTGATGATGCCTTCGCCGCTGGTAATCGCGTAAATCAGGGCGTCCAGAACCGCGCCACGGTTTCCGCCAGAAAAGAAAAATTCGGTATTCGGCGTGATTTTGAAGGGCGGCTCTTTAAGGCCAAAATGTGCGTAATACACCGTTTATTCCTTAAAATCTTCTTGCAGCTGCATCCGGCTATATAAGGTTGTGCGGTTGATACCCAGCAGTTTTGCCGCTTGGCTCAGATTGCCATGCGTGATTTTTAGCGCAGCATCGACGTAAGCCTTTTCCCAGGCTTTCAGCACATGGTCGAGATTAACATTCGCCTGAATCTGCAGATGACGATGTGCATGACTCGCCAAACCGCTCTCATCAGCCATTAGAGGTAGTTCGCTGCTGGAGGTTTGCTGCATCAGGTCCAGCTCGGCAACCAATTGTGTATCGCTGACCAGTTGGCCGCCATATTTGGCCGTTAGCCGGATAATGATATTGCGAAGCTCCCGCACGTTACCGGGAAAGTGATAGCCGAGCCAGCGCTGGCTGGCTTTCTGGTCGAATTTGAAAGGCTCCTGCCCGGTCTCATGCGCATAGAATTTGCTGAAGTGCGCGAGCAGTAACAGGCGATCCTCATCCAGTTCGCGTAACGGCGGAACGCGCACCGAAAAAACGCTGAGGCGATGGTAAAGATCGATACGAAAATGTGACGCGCGCACTTCTTCGCGCAAATCACGATTGGTTGCCGCAATGATGCGAGCTTTGCTGCGCCGGCTTTGCGTTTCTCCGATGCGTTGGTATTCGCCATTTTCCAATACACGCAGCAGTTTTGCCTGTAGCTCCAGCGGCAATTCGCCGATTTCATCGAGGAATAAGGTGCCTTCACCTGCATCTTCAAAATAGCCGGTATGTGCATTGGCAGCGCCGGTGAACGCGCCTTTGCCGTGACCAAACAGGATAGACTCTGCGAGCGTAGGCGAAATGGCCGCACAATTGACCGAAAGATAAGGTTGCTGCGAACGGCGGCTGAGGCGATGCAAACAGGCTGCCACCAGCTCTTTGCCGCTCCCAGACTCACCTTCGATCAACACTGGAAAAGGCGCGTCGGCAAACTGGGCAATCTGGGTGCGTAAGGTCTGCATGGGCAAACTATCGCCCAACAACCCACAGCCATCCTGCTCGCGCAGGCCTTCGCCAAGCTCCGCATCCTGCAATTTGAGCGCATTTTGCAGTAGCTCTTTCAAACGCTCCACATCGCAGGGCTTGGGTATGAAATCCACCGCTCCCAAAGCCAGGGCATGCTTAACGTTCACTTCTTCATTCTGGCCGGAAAGCACCAGAATCTTCATCGTGGGCGAATGTGCGAGCAACTCGCCGATCATCTTGAAACCTTCATCCGGCTTGTGCGGTACGGGCGGCAGGCCCAGATCCACCAGCGCCAGCGAAGGCGGCGATTCAAGCTGGCGTAACAGGCTTTTGGCCTGCTCTCTCGACTCGGCCACATACACATCAAAATGCTTGCCCAGAACGTAATGTAATGTGTCGGTGATTAAAGGATCGTCATCAATAATAATAAGGACAGGGTCTTGGGCGGCCATCAGACATGCTCTCCGCGAGAGATAATATGGAAGTGAGCCGTAGGAAAATTCATGACGCTACTATAGCCGCAATGGCGCATGGTATCAATTGCGCAAGGCTATAAAGTATATGGGGAAATGGGGTGGCCGATGGGGCTCGAACCCACGACAACAGGAATCACAATCCTGGACTCTACCAACTGAGCTACGGCCACCGTTGAACTTAAAATCGCTGAATCTGCTTCACCGAACCAACATTGCAAAGCTTGGCCTGCCCGACAGGAATCGAACCTGTAACCCCCAGCTTAGAAGGCTGGTGCTCTATCCGGTTGAGCTACGGGCAGATTGTCGGGCAATCTTAAAAGTATCTGGTCGGGGTGGAGAGATTCGAACTCCCGACATCCTGCTCCCAAAGCAGGCGCGCTACCAGGCTACGCTACACCCCGAGGGCGGAGAATATAACGTAATCGAAGCTCTTGGTCAATTCTAATATTTGGAAATAGCCTGCTAAAATGTCGGATTAAACGACAAGAATAATTTCCATGTCTGCTCAAATCATCGACGGCAAAGCCATTGCCGATAATATGTTGAATGAAATCAAGGCCAAGATCGAGAGCCGCACGGCAAATGGCCTGCGTGCGCCTACTCTGGCCGTTATCCTGGTTGGCGAGGACCCGGCTTCCGGCATATATGTACGCAATAAGCGCCTCGCTTGCGAAAAAGTCGGCATCAGGTCCCTCGCATATAATTTACCGATATCGACCACCGAAGCGGAACTGCTCGCGCTGATTGAGCGGCTCAATGTCGATAACGAAGTTGACGGCATCCTGGTTCAGGCACCGCTACCACCTCAGATTGAAGACGAGCGGGTTATCGAGAAAATAAGCCCGCTCAAGGATGTTGATGGGTTCCATCCATACAATATCGGCAGGCTTGCCGTACGCCAGCCCACTCTGCGCTCCTGCACACCTTTTGGTGTCATCAAACTGCTGCAAGCCAGCAACATTGAGTTAATGGGGCTGGATGCGGTTGTGGTCGGCGTTTCCAATCATGTCGGGCGACCCATGGTGCTGGAACTCTTACTTGCCGGCTGTACCGTCACCTGTTGTCATCGCCATACAAAAAATCTGGCTGGGGCTGTGGCCCAGGCTGATTTAGTGGTCGCCGCTGCCGGGAAAGCCGGGCTGATTCAGGGCGACTGGATCAAACCGGGCGCTATCGTGGTAGACATCGGCATCAATCGCCAGGCAGATGGCCGCATTTGCGGCGATGTAGATTTTGCCAAAGCGAAAGAGCGTGTCGCCTGGATTACCCCTGTACCCGGCGGTGTGGGGCCAATGACGGTTGCCACCCTGATGGAAAACACTCTGCTGGCTCTGGAACTGCGCGAATCGTCCTGAGCAGATATATGCTCTCTCATGCGCTAGGGTCTTATTTCAAAACAATAATTGCCCATAATTGCCTACTGGACATTATTTCTATTCGTAGTACACTTGCCTGCCTTTATTTTCTTTAACCACTAGGGACTATCCCTAAACGATAGACGGGCGAGTACACATGGCTGAAGTAATTTCACGACAATTCACTCCTTATCAGGCAAAAGCCAATGAGGAATATATGAATGAGAAACAGCTCGACCATTTCCGCAAGATCCTTAACGACTGGAAAGCCGAGCTGAGCAATGACATTGACCGCACCGTGCATACTATGCAGGATGAGGTAACAATGTTTGCCGACCCAAACGATCGCGCCAGCCAGGAATCCGATATGGCGCTGGAACTGCGTAACCGCGACCGTGAGCGCAAGCTGATCAAGAAGATTAATGAAACCCTTGCCAACATCCAGCAGGGTGAATACGGCTATTGCAGCAGTTGCGGTGTAGAGATCGGCCTCAAGCGCCTGGAAGCTCGGCCGACTGCTACGCAGTGCATCGATTGCAAAACCCTGGATGAAATCCGCGAAAAACAGGTCGCAAAATAGCCTCCTCTCTCGCAGACAAAAAGGGTTAACGATAAATCGTTAACCCTTTTTCATTTCAGCTCAGGAATATCTTTCACAGCCAAGTTAGACTTGGCTCACTTGCATCAATATGGATAGAAAAACATGGCATGTGAATTATGCGATACAACAGGCGGCGAATTGATCTGGCAGGATAGTTTATGCCGCGTGGTGCGGCTCGACGACTCTGATTATCCGGGTTTTTGCCGAGTTGTCCTAAACCGGCATACTAAAGAAATGACCGATCTTGCACCGGCGGATCGCGCTTCCCTGATGCATGTAGTTTTTGCTATAGAACAGGCGATACGCGAAGTATTACGGCCGGACAAAATCAACCTTGCCAGTCTTGGCAATAAAACACCGCATTTGCATTGGCACGTGATTCCGCGCTTTAATCATGACAGGACTTTTCCCAATCCCATCTGGGGCGAACCGACACAGGAGCCTTTACTGCGGCAACTGGATTCAGACATGAGCGCAAGGCTCAAAGCCGCCATCAACGCCTTATTAAACTAGCAGTTAAATTAGCAAGCGCTCCACAACCTTGCCATTCAAAAGGTGGGATTCAATGATCTCATCGATATCTTCGTTATCGACGAAGGTATACCACACCGCCGCCGGGTAGATCACCATTAGCGGCCCCTCCGAACAACGGTCCAGGCAACCGGCACGGTTCACCCGCACTTTATCCTTGCCATTCAGCCTGAGCGCCTTGACCCTGGATTTCATGTAATCGAATGCCGCCTCCGCGCCATGGTCGGTGCAGCATGCGGAACCATCGTCGCGCTTGTTGAGACAAAAGAATATGTGGTGCTGGTAGTAGTTACTCGTTGTATTCATGCTTATCTGCGGTTATGTTTACTCACTGGCGAGGCTGTCGGCCTTGGTAAAGGTCCATGTACGGGTGATGCTGAGGATATCCGTGTCCTTGCGTATATCTTCAGAAAACGCAGCATAGGGGGACGCCATCTCTACGATGCGCCGCGCTGCATCATCCAGTATTTTATACCCTGAGCTTTCATTGATTTCGACATTTTCGATGCTGCCATCGGCCTTGATCGAAACAGTCATACGTAACCGGCCATACAGCTTTTGGTCCTTTGCGGCTTCGGGATAGTTCAGATTGCCAATCTTTTCCACTTTCTGCCGCCATGCTTCCACGTAAGTCGCAAACCGGTATTCCTGGGTGCGTGCGCCAACGAATTTACGTTTCGGGCGCTTCTGGTATTCATCCTGCTGCTTGGCGATCTGCGCTTCCAGGCGCGCCATTTCGAGGCTGGTTGCCCTTAGATCGAGTCCGCTGACGACCTTTGCAGCATCCTCCTGTTTGCCTTTTTCCGGCTCCAGGGCGGCGGCTTTTTGAACCGTCTGCGTTTCCACTTTCTTCTGCGCCTGCAATTGCGTCATCAATTCCTGCGCTTCTTTTTCCAGCTTGGCTACTCGCTGTTGCTTGCGTTCCGCTTCTGCTTCCGCTTTTGCCAGTTTGGCTGCCTGCTTCGCCTCCGCAGCTGGCTTCAAGGTAGCCTCGGTGGGCTTCTTGTTGGGCGGCGGCAGCGCGGATTTCATTTTACGGTTGTCTTCGGTATTGCCGCCACGATCCAGGTTAGCCTGGGCTAGCGCATCAGCCTTGGTCGGCGCCTCTTTGGTCTTGGCATTGACCAGCACTATTTCCAGAGGCGGCATCTTGTCTTTAAAGAACTTCAAGTCTGGCGGCTCAAACGTCACGGCGACGATCACCACCAGATGCAAAGTGGCAGACACCAGCAAGGTGATGCCCAGCGTATCAAGCGATTTCAGCATGCCCAGTAATTTCAGAGCGAGGTGATTCAAGCCTGCAGCCTCGCCAGCAGTTTTTGGTGGACTCCGCCGAAGCCGCCGTTGCTCATGACCAGTATATGATCGCCAGGTCTCGCCTCGGCAGCCACGGCCTCTACAAGGCGCATCAAGTCGTCGTGCACACTCGCTTTTTCCTTGATAGGCATGAGCGCCTCGGCAGCATCCCAGCCCAGGTTGGCGCCGTAGCAGAATACCTTGTCGGCCTCTGCCAAGCTGGCTGGCAAGGCATTTTTCATTACGCCCAGCTTCATGGTATTGGAGCGCGGCTCCAATACCGCCAGGATGCGGGCCTTGCCAACCTTGGCGCGCAGGCCTTCGACGGTGGTCGTAATCGCCGTGGGGTGATGGGCAAAATCATCGTAGATGGTGATACCGTTGGCAACACCATAGATTTCCATGCGGCGTTTCACGTTCTTGAATTCGCTTAAAGCCGTAATCGCCACATCAGAGGAGACGCCCACATGACGTGCTGCCGCGAGGGCAGCCAGGGCATTCATGCGATTATGTTCGCCTAGCAGCTCCCATTGCACCCTTCCTTGCAGCCGATCATTGAAAGTAACATCAAAGCTGCCATCGGCATCAATATCGCTGGCCTGCCAGCCGGCCTTATTGCCGAATGATTCGACCGGCGTCCAGCAGCCGCGCCGGATAACGCGCTCGAGGCTATCCTCTTTTGCATTGCTTACTATCAGGCCGCTACCGGGAACGGTACGCACCAAGTGGTGAAACTGAGTCTCTATGGCAGCCAGGTTCTCGAATATGTCTGCATGATCGAATTCGAGATTATTCAGGACGGCAGTGCGCGGGCGGTAATGTACGAATTTCGAGCGCTTGTCGAAAAAGGCTGTGTCGTATTCATCGGCCTCGATTACAAAAAAAGGCGAGAGGCTATTTGAATCCTGTCTTGGTACGCCGGGCAAGCGTGCTGAAATATCGAAATTCTGAGGAACACCGCCAATAAGGAACCCAGGTGCCAGACCTGCATATTCCAGCATCCAGGCCAGCATGGAACTGGTAGTGGTTTTGCCATGCGTGCCCGCCACAGCCAATACCCACTTGCCCTGCAGGACATTCTCCGCCAGCCATTGCGGCCCCGAGATATAAGGCAGGCCGCGATTGAGTATCTCCTCCATCAAGGGGTTGCCACGCGAAACGACGTTACCGATAACGTAAATATCGGGATTGAGGCTGATCTGTTCCGGAGAGAAACCCTCGATCAATTCGATACCCTGCGCCTCCAACTGGGTGCTCATCGGAGGATAAACGTTCGCATCGCAGCCAGTGACTTTATGTCCGGCCTGTTTGGCCAGGGCAGCGATGCCGCCCATAAAGGTGCCGCAAATGCCTAGAATATGGATGTGCATCCAGGACCTTAATTAACGTGATTAGTTAAATTATTGTAGCAAAACCCTAGTTTATAAGCACATTTTTATAAAAAATCCATCAGGAAAGATTCGGGGCCAGCCAGCGCTCCAGATACTCTTTGGGCAGCCCTCTGCGGGCAGCCATATCGTTAAGTTGGTCTGTGCCGATTTTATCAACGCTGAAATATTTGGCATCGGCATGGGCAAAGTAAAAGCCCGAAACCGCAGCGCCAGGGTGCATGGCGAAGGAGTCGGTCAATTGCATGCCAATCTCTTCGCACTGCAGGAGCTTGAACATATCGGCTTTGACTGTATGGTCCGGACAAGCCGGATAGCCTGGGGCCGGACGGATGCCTCGGTACTTCTCCTTGATGAGATCTTCCTTGCTCAACTGCTCATCCGCAACAAAGCCCCATAAATCCATACGTACCCGCTCATGCAAATACTCTGCAAACGCTTCAGCCAGCCGGTCGGCAAGGGATTTCAGCAGGATGCTGTTGTAATCATCGTGCGCTTCCTGAAAGATTTTTTCATGCTTCTCGATACCAAGACCAGCGGTGACTGCAAACATGCCGATGTAATCGGCAATACCGGAAGGCTTCCCATCAATGAACTTGGGCGCAATAAAATCAGCCAGGCACTGGTTCGGGCGCGGCACACCATCAATGACCGGTTTTACGCTTTGCTGGCGCATGCCGTAGTAGGTGAAGGCCACCTTCGTACGCGTCTCGTCGGTGTAAATTTCGATATCATCCTCGTTGACCATATTGGCCGGCAACAAGGCAATGACACCATTGGCCGTAAGCCAGCGTCCCTCAATGATTTTCTTCAGCAGCGCCTGGCCTTCGGCAAACAGGTTGCTGGCCGCAGCCCCGACAACTTCGTCTGTCAGTATCGCAGGATAGGCGCCAGCAAGATCCCAGGTCTGGAAGAACGGGCCCCAGTCTATATAGTTCGCCAACGTGGCGAGGTCGATGTTGTTGAATACACGGCGACCAATAAATTTCGGCTTGAGAGGAGCATGTACTCCGGTGAACTCCAGCTTTGCCTTATTGGCGCGCGCATCGGCCAGCGACAGCATCGGCACACCTTTTTTGTTGGCATGCTGAGTGCGCGCTTTATCGTAATCTGCTGCGATCTCTTCGATATAACTATCGCGGGATTCCGGCGTCATCAACGATTGCATCACCGCGACCGAGCGCGACGCATCCGCCACGTAGATGACCGGCCCATCGTAATGTGGTGCGATCTTCACGGCTGTGTGTGAACGGGAAGTCGTAGCGCCGCCAATCAGCAATGGCATCTTGAGCCCGATGAAATACGGGTCGCGCTGCATTTCGCGAGCAACATGCGCCATTTCTTCCAGTGACGGCGTAATCAAGCCGGAAAGCCCGATAATGTCGGCGTTCTCGGCTTTTGCCAAGGCGAGGATTTCAGAAGCTGGCACCATGACGCCCATGTTCACCACTTCAAAGTTATTGCACTGCAAAACTACTGAAACGATATTCTTGCCGATGTCGTGCACATCGCCTTTTACTGTAGCAATCACCATCTTGCCCTTTGGCTTGGCCACGACACCTGTGCGTTCTTCTTCCTCCATTTTCTCTTTTTCGATAAATGGAATCAGGTGCGCAACCGCCTGCTTCATTACCCGTGCCGATTTAACCACCTGCGGCAGGAACATCTTGCCCTGACCAAATAGCTCGCCGACGATATTCATACCGTCCATCAGCGGGCCTTCGATCACATTGATCGGCCGGCCGCCATTGTCAGCGATCTGCTGGCGTGCCTCTTCGGTATCCTCCACGATAAAGTCTGTGATGCCGTGCACCAGCGCATGTGCGATGCGTTTGCCTACCGGCAAAGGGCTCTCCGGTGTGCCGCGCCATTCCTGAATCGACGCCTCTTTTTTGCCGCCCGCTGTCAGCGTCCCGGCAATCTCGATCATGCGCTCGGTGGCGTCCGGACGCCGGTTCAGGACCACGTCCTCAACCCGCTCGCGCAGCTCGGGGCTCAGGTCGTCATATACGCCTATCATGCCGGCATTGACGATGCCCATGGTCATGCCGGCCTTGATCGCGTGATACAGGAAAACAGCGTGGATGGCCTCACGCGCAGGGTCATTGCCGCGGAAGCTGAAACTCACATTCGAAACACCGCCGGAAACCTTGGCATACGGCAGGTTTTCTTTTATCCAGCGTGTGGCATTGATGAAATCCACAGCATAGTTATTGTGTTCTTCGATGCCGGTAGCGATAGCGAAAATATTGGGGTCGAAGATAATGTCCTCCGGCGGGAAACCGATCTTCCCCACTAGCAGGTCGTAGGCACGTTTACATATCTCGGTTTTGCGCTCGAATGTATCCGCTTGGCCCTTCTCGTCAAATGCCATGACAATCACGGCGGCTCCGTAACGGCGGCACAATTTTGCCTGGCGCAGGAACTCTTCCTCGCCTTCTTTCATGGAAATCGAATTGACGATGGATTTACCCTGCACACATTTGAGCCCGGCTTCTATCACCGACCACTTGGACGAATCGATCATGATAGGCACGCGCGCGATATCCGGCTCGGACGCAACGAGGTTGAGGAAATGCGTCATCGCATATACCGCGTCCAGCATGCCTTCATCCATGTTGATGTCGATGATCTGTGCGCCGTTCTCGACCTGCTGGCGCGCCACCACTAGCGCCTCATCGTATTTCTCATTGAGGATCAAACGCGCAAAGGCCTTGGAGCCGGTGACGTTGGTGCGCTCACCGACATTGACGAAGAGCGAATCTTCATCAATGGTGAAAGGCTCGAGTCCGGAAAGCCTCGTTACATGATTAGGCTCAGGAATCCTGCGCGGCGCAATATACTGCACCTCCCTGGCGATGGCTTCGATGTGGGCTGGCGTCGTGCCGCAACAACCGCCAGCGATATTCACGAAACCGCTTTCTGCAAACTCCTTCAGCAGTGACGAGGTGTCCTTAGGCTCCTCGTCAAAGCCAGTATCTGACATCGGATTGGGCAATCCGGCGTTGGGGTAGATGCAGACAAAAGTATCAGCGATTTGTGCCAGCTCTTCGGCATAAGGACGCATGAGCGCAGCACCCAGCGCGCAATTAAGGCCTATGGTCAAAGGATTGGCGTGACGCACAGAATTCCAGAATGCAGGCACGGTCTGCCCTGAGAGAATACGGCCGGAAGCGTCAGTGACCGTTCCAGAAAGCATGAGGGGTAAACGCTTGCCGCTCTCCTCAAAAAAGGTATCGATTGCAAACAGCGCCGCCTTGCAGTTGAGCGTATCGAAAATGGTTTCTACCATGAGGATATCGACCCCGCCCTCGACCAGACCGCGCATCTGCTCCAGGTAAGCCGCCACCAGCTGATCGAACGTAATGTTACGTTCTGCCGGGTCATTGACATTTGGCGAGATCGAGGCGGTTTTAGGCGTCGGCCCCAAGGCGCCAGCTACGAATCGCGGCTTGTCGGGAGTAGTGTATTTCGCACATGCTGCGCGCGCGATTTTGGCCGCTACTACATTCATCTCATAAGCCAGATGCGCCATGTGATAATCGGCCTGGGCAACACTGGTAGCGCCAAAGGTATTGGTCTCGATGATGTCGGCGCCCGCTGCCAGGTACTGCTCATGGATTTCCTGGATGACCTGAGGCTGCGTCAGGCTCAATAACTCATTGTTGCCTTTTACAAACAGCTCGCGTTCGCCGGCAGGGGCCGCAAAATCCGCGAACTTGCCATTTTGACCGCCACGATAATCGGCCTCCGTCAACTTGTATCTCTGGATCATGGTGCCCATTGCACCATCGAGGATCAGGATACGGCGTGACAGCACGTCGCGCAGGTGTAATTCAACAGAGGATATCTCGTCTTGTTTCATTTCTATTCTCAAGCGCAAAAATTATCGGGCGGCTTCTGAGCCGGGTTGAATCGGTCCGTAGCAGGATCAGCATAAGGCAGCTCAGTGGGGAACCCTATTATAACCCAACTCGCTTAAGCCAGATTTGCTCCCAGGAAGTTGCCAATGGCGTAGGTCAGCACACCGGCTGATCCACCGATCATTAGCATACGCAGACCCCCGAGCCATGCACTACGGCCGGTAAACAGCGACAGTGCGGCCCCTACCCCGAACAATGCCAGCGCAGTGAGAACGATAGCCGCCGGCAATGCATGTGGAAATACAAACAGGTACGGCAGCAGGGGGATCAGGCCGCCCACCGCAAAAGCAAAAAAGGATGAAGACGCAGCCAGCCATGGCGAACCAAGCTCATCCGGGTTAAGCCCCAGCTCTTCGCGTGCAAGCGTATCAAGACCAAGCTTGGGATCGGCTATCATCCGTTGCGCAAAAGCCTGTGCATCAGTTTCTTCCATTCCGCGCGCAACATAGATCAAAGCCAGCTCGCGCGCCTCCTCGTCCGGATATTGCGCCAGCTCGTCACGCTCCAGCCCTATCTGATATTCAAACATCTCACGTTGTGAACGCATGGAAATGTATTCACCGGCCGCCATCGAGAACGCCCCGGCCAAGAGTCCGGCTACACCAGTCAGCAGTATCACGCTGTTACTGCTCGCCGCACCTGCCACTGCCATGACCAGGCAGGCAATGGATACCAGGCCGTCATTCACACCAAACACCGCGGCGCGCAGACCCCCGCTACTACTGGTGCCGCGATGGCTGGCCCCCACTTGCTCCACCGATGTCGGCATGGGATGGCCAACAGCTTGCTTGGTGGAGTAAACCGATAACCCGCGGATTTTAATCGCCGCGAGAACCGGTTTGATACGTTGCGGCCCCAGGCGCCTGATCAGCCAGGCCACAATTCTGGTTCGGATTTCCGGCAGATAGGCCGCCGGCACGGGATGCCCCGATTTTTGCGCCTCAATCGCCCATAATGCAGCCTGACTTTCGGCCTCGAACGCAAGTTGTGAAAATAACTGCTGCCTGGAGGCCACTTTTTCCTGATGGGCAATCAGCCGGTACAGATAAGCCGAGCGCTTTTCCTCCCGCCAGCTACTGATTGTTGGATGCATTCCCTATATCTCGAATCTTCTGTATTGCACTGCTTCTGCGATATGCGCCGAGCTGATTGCGGATTGGCCAGCCAGGTCGGCTATGGAGCGTGCCACCTTCAAGATACGGTGATAGGCGCGGGCTGAAAGATTGAGCCGGCTGATGGCCTGCTTCAACAAGGTCATGCCTGTTTCATCAGGCGCGCAAAGCGCGTCTATCTCCTTGCTGCCAAGCAGAAAGTTGGCTTTGCCCTGGCGATCTATCTGGATTCGGCGTGCACGCTCTACGCGCTCACGAATGCTCGCACTGGCCTCACCGGCATGGCCGGCTGTCAGCTCATTCTCCTTCAGCGCAGGCACCTCGATATGCAAATCGATGCGATCGAGCAAGGGCCCGGAAATTCTCGAGCGATAGCGTGAAACCTGATCAGGCGTACAACGGCACTTATTATTAAAATGACCCAGGTAACCGCAAGGGCAGGGATTCATCGCTGCCAGCAACTGGAAGCTGGCGGGGAAATCAGCCTGGCGCGCAGCTCGCGAAATAGTGATGTGACCGGACTCCAGTGGCTCACGTAAAACCTCCAGAACCTTGCGGTCGAATTCTGGTAACTCATCCAGAAACAATACACCGTGGTGCGCCAGCGATATTTCACCGGGGCGCGGAATACCGCCACCGCCAACCAATGCCACACCGGAAGCCGTATGATGCGGTGAACGGAAGGGCCTGCGCCGCCATGATTCGGTGCGAAAACTGCCATTGAGTGATTGTAGCGCAGCCGATTCCAGCGCTTCCTGCTTGGTCATCTCGGGCAATATTCCGGAAAATCGGGAAGCCAGCATGGATTTTCCCGTTCCCGGCGGCCCCGACATCAATACACTATGACCGCCCGCCGCTGCTATCTCCAGAGCGCGCTTGGATAAGGATTGGCCTTTGACTTCACTGAAGTCGGGATACTCTATAAGCGTGGGTTCTACATCTATTTTAAATGCTGCCAATTCAGTATGCCCGCTCAAGTGAGCGCAAACTTCCAGCAGAGACCTGGCCGGGAGGATTACCGCATCCTGCACCAATGAAGCCTCAGCCGCACTATCATAGGGCAGTATAAAAGCCCTGTTATTGGTGCCATGCTTTTTACTACTGTTGCCATTGGTGATGCTGGCCGTCATCGCCAGAGCACCGCGTATCGGTCGCAGTTCGCCGGTCAATGCCAGCTCCCCAGCCACCTCATAACGCTCGAGCGATTCTTTTGGTATCTGCCCTGATGCGGCGAGAATGCCCAGCGCAATCGGCAGGTCATAACGCCCGCTTTCCTTGGGCAAGTCCGCAGGCGCCAGGTTTACAGTGATGCGCCGGGCCGGAAACTCAAACTGGGCGGTCTGCAGTGCAGCACGCACCCTATCCTTGCTTTCCTTCACTTCAGCTTCCGGCAAACCAACAATAGTGAAACTTGGCAGGCCATTTGCCAGATGGACTTCTACCACCACCTCGGGCGCATCCATTCCGGCCAGAGCACGGCTATATAGCACCGCAAGGCTCATTGGTTAATCCTGCGCTTTCAGCGACCGGGATTCGAGTTGTTCTAGCTGGGCTTCAAGCTTATTGAGTTTTTCGCGTGTATGCCTTAATACATCGGCTTGTATATCAAATTCTTCCCTGGATACAAGCTCCAATTTGGTGAATGCGCCCTCTATTAGTGCACGGAAATTGGTTTCCAAATCCCCAGCCGGGCTACTATTTACCAACTCTCTGAATTTTATAGATAAATCTTCAATAAATTGCATATTTACCATCTTTTCCTCCTCGATTTCAGAATCAGTTTAGCAGATTTCGCAAGCATTCACTGCATGCGAGATGCACCAGATAAGTGCAATATATTTTAATAAACAGTCAGATAAATTAATTATCCAGTAATGACATTAAGTAAATAGTTATATCTATTTGATATTTATATAGTATTGATTGTGGCACAAGTGTTGCTTAGTACTACTTGCTTATTTTTAGTGTTTTATTCTGTTAATTAACTGAAAGGAATTATGATGCGTAAATCGCTCTTATTGGCGGCAGTTCTTGGAACCTTCGCAGCACCTGCCGCTGTAACGGCTGAAGAGGCGGCCGCACCAGCGGCTGAACCGGCTTCTCCCCATACATTTACCTATAACCTCGGACTATATAGCCAATATATCTTTCGCGGTTTGACGCAAACTCGCGAAGACCCTGCGATACAAGGTGGTGTAGATTACTCTCATTCCAGTGGTTTCTATCTCGGCACATGGGCCACAAACATCAGCTGGCTGACAGATGCCAATGCATATAAAAGCTCTAGCCTCGAACTGGATATTTATGGCGGCTTTGCCAACACTATCGGCGACACCGGCATCAACTACAACGTCGGTCTGCTGCAATATATCTATCCTGGAAGCCGCGCAGGTACTGGCGCCAAAAAGGCAGAAACTACCGAAGTTTACGGTAGCCTTGGCTATAAATGGATCAGCGGCAAGGTTTCCGTTGTAGTGTCAGATGGCGCTTTTGGCTTCGATGACGCTGATGGCAGCACTTATTCTGAGTTGAATCTTGCTGTTCCATTTGGTGATGGCTTCACTGCTATCGCACACGTGGGCTATCAGGATTTCACTGGCAGCGGCAACAGCCAATTTGATTATGCCGATTACAAAGTTGGCCTGACCAAGTCCTGGAGTAACGGTGTCAATGTTGGCGGCTATTACACTGCCACTGATGGCGACAAGAGCGATTTCACAGATGCTTCCGGTCAAAACATTGCTCAAGACCAGTTCACTGTATTTGTACAAAAAACCTTTTAACAAGGTTAGCTAAAGGGGAATGAGGCGGACACAAACATCTGTCTCATGACTTAAATCATTCATCAGGAGACAAGCATGAAATTCGTATCCGCGATTATCAAGCCGTTCAAGCTTGACGAGGTACGGGAGGCACTTTCCGCCATTGGCGTACAGGGCATCACCGTTACTGAGGTCAAAGGTTTTGGGCGTCAAAAGGGGCACACGGAACTGTATCGTGGTGCAGAATATGTAGTCGACTTCTTGCCAAAAGTTAAGCTGGAAGTCGCCATTAAAGATGACATGCTCGACCAGGTTGTTGAAGCCATCGAAAAATCCGCCTCTACCGGCAAGATCGGCGACGGCAAGATTTTCGTGTTTAATCTCGAGCAGGTTTATCGTATCCGCACCGGTGAAACCGGTCCGGATGCACTCTAACAGGGGATGGTCATGAAAAAAATTCTATCTATGATTGCTCTGGTAAGTGCCTTGGGGATTGGCACCTTAGGTGCAAGTAGCCCGAGCTTTGCCGAAGAGGCAACGCCTGCAGCCAGCCAGGCTGTCACAACCGAAGCCGCTCCTGCAGCGGCCGAAGCTGCGCCAGCTGCTGAGCCTGCTGCACCCGCAGCTGCAGCAGAAGCGCCCAAGCTTGATTCCGGCAGTACTGCCTGGATGATTGTAGCAACGGTTCTGGTGCTGCTAATGATTATCCCGGGCTTGGCCTTGTTCTATGGCGGCCTGGTACGCACCAAGAATATGCTGTCCGTGCTCATGCAAGTATTTGTTGCCTGCTCCATGGTTTCTGTCCTGTGGGTGGTTTATGGCTACAGCCTGACCTTTACCGACGGTGGGGGGCTTAACGGCTACATTGGCGGATTTGGCAAAGCATTTTTGTCTGGCGTAACGCCTGATTCGCTGAGCGGCGTCATCCCTGAATATGTGTTCATTACCTTCCAGCTGACTTTCGCCGCTATTACACCGGCACTGATTGTTGGCGGGTTTGCCGAGCGCATGAAATTTTCTGCTGTTCTGTTATTCCTGGCGTTGTGGGTGACCTTCGTTTATATCCCGATCGCTCACATGGTATGGGGCGGCGGTATCCTTGCCTCTCTGGGCGCCAAAGACTTTGCTGGCGGCACGGTAGTACATATCAACGCAGGTATTGCAGCGCTGGTCGGTGCGATTGTGATCGGCAAGCGTATTGGTTACGGCAGAGAAGCAATGCCTCCACACAGCATGGTCATGACTATGATCGGTGCAGCTTTACTGTGGGTAGGCTGGTTTGGTTTCAACGTAGGCAGTGAATTGGCTGCTGACGGCGTTGCCGCACTGGCATTGATCAATACTCAAGTGGCGACAGCTGCTGCTGTAATCGGCTGGATATTTATCGAGTGGCTGACCAAAGGCAAGCCATCCATGCTGGGTGGTGCGTCCGGCGCGGTTGCTGGCCTGGTTGCCATTACTCCGGCTTGCGGCTTCATCGGCCCCATGGGCGCCATTATCCTGGGTTTTGTTGCCAGTCTTGCCAGCTTCTGGGCAGTAACCAGCCTGAAAGCCAAGCTGGGCTATGACGACTCGCTGGATGTATTTGGCGTACACGGTGTCAGCGGCCTGCTAGGTGCATTGGGTACCGGCGTGCTGATGGATAAGACACTGGGCGGTGTAGGTTACGCTGAAGGTGTCACCATGGGCGGTCAGGTTGTGACTCAGGCTATCGCTTGCGGTGTAACCATCCTGTGGTGCGGCATCGTCAGCTTCATCCTGTTCAAGATTGTTGATGTAGTGATCGGTCTGCGCGTAACTGAAGAATCTGAACGCGAAGGTCTGGACACCACAGAACACGGTGAACGTGCCTATCATTACTAAACCTTGGTAATGTAGCTGTAATAAAAACGGGCACTTTGGTGCCCGTTTTTTTGTCTACCATTTGCACTCTTT
This sequence comes from uncultured Methylophilaceae bacterium, assembly GCA_964494575.1. Lineage (GTDB taxonomy): Bacteria > Pseudomonadota > Gammaproteobacteria > Burkholderiales > Methylophilaceae > JBCKUK01. The sequence goes on from CAZBSR010000001.1 coordinate 17,785, forward strand.
TACGCCGAAGGATGTCAACTAAGATAAAATCAACGCCACCAACTCTTTAAATAAACCCTATATTAATCGACCTTATGGTTCCTCATCTCACAACAGCATTAAACGGCCCCCTCCTATCACTTGAAAAAAGCATGCTGGATGCCATGCCCAGAATTGAGCACTGGTTTCGTACACAATGGCTTGAATATTCCACGCCTTTTTATGCCTCGGTAGATTTACGCAACGCCGGCTTTAAACTGGCACCGGTAGACACCAATCTCTTTCCAGGCGGATTCAATAACCTGAATCCTGCATTCTTGCCCCTGGGCGTTCAGGCTGCGATGGTCGCAATCGAGAAAATCTGTCCGGAAGCACGTCGGTTACTGATCATCCCGGAAAATCACACGCGCAATACCTATTACCTGCGCAACGTCGTGGCGCTGGCCAATATATTGCGTCACGCCGGCCTTGAAGTACGTATTGGCAGCCTGAGTCCCGAGATCGTCGAACCCACATCGCTGGAAACTCACGATGGTCACAGCGTCCTGCTAGAGCCGGTCAAACGCATAGGCAATCGCCTGGTGCTGGATGGCTTCGATAGCTGTGCCGTATTACTCAACAATGACCTTTCAGCCGGTGTCCCCGACATTCTGCAGAACCTGGAACAATGGGTGATCCCCCCGCTACATGCAGGCTGGGCCACACGCCGCAAATCTAACCATTTTGCCGCTTATAACCGCGTTGCCAAAGACTTCGCGGCCTTGCTCAATATTGATGAGTGGCTGATCAACCCCTATTTCGATACTTGTGGAGAGATCGACTTCCATTCCAGGGTCGGTCAGGATTGCATGGCAAGCAAGGTTGAAGAACTGCTGGCGAAGATTAGTGCCAAATACAAGGAATATAACGTCCAGCAGGAGCCTTTTGTTATCGTGAAAGCCGATGCCGGCACTTATGGCATGGGGATCATGACGGTAAAGAGCCCGGATGATGTGCGCGAACTGAACCGTAAACAACGCAACAAGATGGCGGTAGTCAAGGAGGGCCTGCAAGTCACGGAAGTAATTATCCAGGAAGGCGTTTACACCTTCGAGAACATCAATGATGCGGTGGCAGAGCCCGTGGTATATATGATTGACCGCTATGTGGTGGGCGGCTTTTATCGTGTCCATACAGGACGTGCGATAGATGAGAATCTGAATGCCCCTGGCATGCAATTTGTGCCACTCGCCTTTGAGGCTCCGTGCTCATTGCCTGATTGCACGGGAGCCCCTGACTCTATTCCCAATCGTTTTTATGCCTATGGGGTAGTCGCGCGCCTGGCCTTGCTGGCAGCGGCGATCGAGCTTCAGGAAACAGATCCGGCCAACTAGGTATCCTCATGCGCTTTGTATTTATCCTCGATCCGCTGGACAGCCTGAAAAGTTACAAAGATACCAGCCTGGCTATTATGCGAGAGGCTGAACAGCGCGGGCACAAACTGTTTGCCGCCATGCAGTCCGGCTTGCTCCTGCGCCACGACAAAGTGCGCCTGGGCGTCCGGCCGTTTACATTCGCGCAGGACAGCAATAGCTGGTATCGCACCGGCGACATCATAGAAACTGCGCCCGCCGATTTTGATGCCGTATTGATGCGCAAGGATCCGCCATTTGATAATGAATTTCTTTACAGCACTTATCTGCTGGAATTAGCTGCTGAACAAGGTGCAAACATACTGAATAACCCCCAGTCCATACGCGACTGGAACGAGAAATTATCAATTGCGCGCTTCCCCCAATTCGCACCTGAATTCCTGGTAACCAGCGACAACGATCTTATTCGCGACTTTTTGGGGGAGCATGGCGACATCGTAGTGAAACCCCTCGACGGCATGGGTGGCAGCAGCGTGTTCCGTTTGCATAGCACCGATCACAATATCAGCGTGATCCTTGAAACTATCACCAATTTTGGCCGTCGCAGCATCATGGCGCAGCGCTATTTGCCGCAGATCAAAGCTGGCGACAAACGCATTATCCTGATCGATGGCAAGCCGCTGCCATACGCATTGGCGCGTATACCCAAGCTTGGCGAGACCCGTGGCAACCTTGCTGCCGGTGGTAAGGGGGTAGCACAACCACTGACCGAGAGAGACCGGGAAATAGCCGACACCATTGGAGTTACGCTCAAGCAAAAAGGTTTGTTCCTTGTCGGTCTCGACGTCATTGGCAAGCACCTGACCGAAATCAATGTGACCAGCCCGACCGGCATGGTAGAAATCGCTGCACAGACCGACTGCAATCCGGCGGCCATATTCATGGATGCGCTTGAGCATAAATGCGCTGGTTCGTAGTTCTTCTCGTCCTACTGCTAAGTGGCTGTGGACGTGAACCGCTTTATCAATCCCAAGGTTATGTATTCGGCACGCTGGTGGATATCAGCATTTATGGCGAACCAGAATCTCATGCACGCGAGCTGGCGAACTACATATTGCAGGATTTCCAGGCGCTGCATAATCAGTTGCATGCTTGGCAGCCTGGTAGTGAAGTAAGCCACCTGAACCAGGCTTTTGCCAATGGGAAATCTCTGCAAATCAGCAATGAGTTGGCCCAAATAATCAGCAACGCCACGGCCTTTTCCATCCAATCCAATGGCCTGTTTAACCCGGCTATCGGCGGGCTAATCAAGCAATGGGGCTTCCAGCGCGATGAATTCGCTCCAGTCAGCATCGATGCGGCGGCCATCACGCAATTGGTCGAAGCCAACCCGCAAATGACTGATATCCGAATTGAAAATAACATAGCTTCCAGCAACAATCCTGCAGTTAGGCTGGATTTAGGCGGCTATGCAAAAGGCTATGCATTGGACCGCGCAGCAAAATATCTGCGCGGTCAAAATGTGAAAAACGCCCTCATTAATATCGGCGGCAATATCATCGCGCTGGGAAAGCATGGCAAAAATCCGTGGCGCGTCGGCATACAGCACCCGCGCCAGCCAGGCCCGATAGCTACGCTGGACCTACAGGATGGCTGGGCAATCGGCACCTCGGGCGATTATCAGCGCTACTTTAAATTAAATGGCAAACGCTATTGCCATGTGATTGACCCGCGTAGCGGTTACCCCGCGCAAGGTACACAAGCCGTAACCGTCCTGGTTGCACCCGGCGAACACAGTGGCACCTTATCCGATGCGGCTTCCAAGCCCATCTTTATTTCTTCGGCCAACAACAGGGCCGCTACGGCAAAAGCCATGGGCATCGTGGACTTTATGGTGATTGATGCGCAGGGCAAAGTGGCCGTAAGCGGAGATATGGCAAAGCACCTGCAATGGATCGACAAAAATGTCGCCCCTGCGATCCTTCCCTAAACTGCTGATAGGCGACTGGCTCGTCATCGCCATTGGTCTGATACTGGTTGTCTCTCTATTCCAAAGCCTCTGGCATAGCGAACATGCAGCTAAGCTACGTATACGCCAGGGCGACACCATTTATGCCACCCTCAGCCTGAATCAAGAGAAGACGCTGGATGTACATGGCCCGCTGGGGGATTCACGCATCGTCATCCATCATGGGCAGGTACGATTTGAACGCTCACCATGCCCCAACCAATACTGTGTACACCAGGGCTGGCTGAAACGCGCGGGACAAGTGGCCATCTGCCTGCCGAATCAGGTGAGCCTGGAATTATTGGGCGGTGAGAAAACTTATGACTCGCTCAATTATTGAGATCGAAACTACTGGTGATGACCACTGCATAGCCAAGCTGGCAGCCCTGGCGATTGGGTTACACCTTATCGAATCCATCGTGCCATCGCCTTTGCCGGGGGTGAAACCGGGTATCACTAACATCATTACGCTATTTGTACTTTACCGGTTCGGCTTCGCCACCGCCGCCTGGGTAAACCTGTTAAGGGTGTTTGCCGGTAGCATGCTCCTGGGCCAATTCCTGTCGCCGACATTCATGCTCAGCTTGAGCGGTGCCCTTGTCAGTCTGCTGACCCTAGGATTGGCTATTAAATTACCGAAAAAATGGTTCGGGCCCGTTACTTTGAGCATACTCGCCGCATTCGCCCATATTGCGGGGCAGCTTCTTGTTGTACGGCTATGGCTGATACCCCACGCTGGGGTAGCTTATCTGATACCGATATTTGCGGCGGCGGCGTTATTTTTTGGCATTATTAACGGGCTTATTACTTCTGCGCTATTAACAAGCGATCCTGATAAAAGTGTCCCTCAATAGCTAATTATTCGCGTGGTATTTCTACGATTTCGGTTACCGTGTATGAACTACCGGTTACCAGATAAATTTTCATGCGTAGTTGTGCTTCCATATGTTGCAATGCCCTATCCGTAATAGCAGGTAACGCATTCCATATAATTTGCCGTACCGCACCATTCTCGCCAATTTGCAGCACTACCTGTACTTTGCCCGCCTCGACGATTTGTGCACTCGGAGTGACAGGGTCGGCAGGCACATCCTGTAAAGTCTCACCGGCATCTGGCTCGGCTGCCATCTCAAGGGAAGTCTCGGCTGTCGAGGCTTCGATTTTCACCTCCTCTTGCTGCACAGGCTGTGTTACAGGCAATGATGACTCTTCCAAGGGCTGTCGCTTTATAGGGCTGGACGAAATAGGCTCGGGGATAGGCGATCCCACGTCCTTCGGCTTCGCGAGAATTACTGACAATGCCGGCTTTCCTTGCAGGATTTGAGATGGCGGGGGTAATTTCAGATAGAGCAGGCCTAGCACATGTATAAGGGCGGATAAAAACAAAGCCGCCCGGAACACATTGTTCGGGCGGCTAAGACGCTCCTCAGTCATCAATAGAGATCTAATTCTCTCCACAAATCTCGCTTACCTTTAAACTTGCCAGGGGCGCCTGGTGGTTCAGTCGCATCATGTTTAAAATCAGAGGTCGTCACTATAGCCACCAGCTTATCGCCTACCTTGATGACATTCAGGCCGACTATCAGCGCATTAGCTATTTTCTCCGAAACGATCAGAGCGCTATCTATCTCTAGCCCAGTCTTGAAGTCAATATAGTTTACCCAGGCAGAGCCTCCAGAAGTGCAAGCGCTGGATGCGGGTATGTTTGATGGTATGGTCAGAGTGCCTAATGTCAGGTTCATATCCACGTTAACCCGCTCGCCGGTATCAGGGAAATCGAAATACCACCCACCGGAGTTCGCCCAGTCCATGAGGCCGCCCGTTTCATTGATACATTTCCCGGTGCTACTGCTCACTACCGAGCCTGCACCGGTACATATTTGGCGAGCCTCCACCGTATTACCAAATGAGTTAACCCTAGTGATCTGACTACCATCATCTTTGAGCGCAATCAGTTTGCGCAATAAAAATACCGGGGTGCCTGAATTATTATCCGTACGCGGATTCCACGTCACCTGTGTGCTACCTCCCAGATTGGCGACACCCAGCGTATCAGCAAATGCATAAAAACTTTGCACACTGGTATCAGGTGGATCGGAGTCACCTAAATAGCGACCAGTGCCAATATAAATAATTCTCAGACCATTATTTAATGTCATCTCTGGCCGCGTTGTAATCGGCTGAGGATTATTCGAACCATCGGCAAGATGGGCCAATTTGAAGGCAGTTTGGCCAGCTAGATCGAATCGCCAGAGATCACCATCCATATCACCTGCATAGACCTGGGTAGCGGTATTATTGGCTTCCAGATTATCTACCCAAGCAGCCACCTTACCTAAGTTGCTAGGCGATGATGCAGTACCACTACCATTTGATATTGGATACCCTGATCTAAGCGCACCTGTTTGCGGATTAACTGCATACAGGTAGCCTTTACCGTCTGCATTGTTGTAACCGGAACTAAACAGCACTGCCCATTCGCCGTTAGGTAACTTGTTGATAGTGATATTGCCATAGGTATAACCCAGGTTGGAATGCGTAAATTCCCACAAATATTTGGGATTGAGCGGGTCGGTAACATCAAGCGCATAGTATGACTTCCCGCCACCGCCCAGCCCACCTACTAGAATAGTGTGCCAATCACCGACACCCCCCCCAAAATTGACATCTGCAACTGTAATCTGGCCATCGACAAAATAGCGATGAACATAGTCAGTATCTGCCAGATACCTCAAGTAAGGTAAGGTTGCAGTAGGAATGAATGACCACAACTCCGTGCCTCCAGTCACTGTACCGTCAGCAAAATCACCTGCCGCAATAGCATGTAGCATCCCGTCGTTACCGGAAACATATACCACACCCTCTCTACTTGTGTTTGCTGTTAAGAACGCACCGTAACCAGTATCCTGATAAGTGGCCGAAGGGGCTTTGACAAATGTCGGCTGTGTATTGACAACGTCGCCCATAACATGAGCTCTGCCGCGCCAAATCTCTATTGCCGGGCTAGTGCAAGTATTGCCTTCTTCCAAGCAACGATCACCACGCAGGAAATCCACCATTTTAGATGCGGTAATTTCGGACGGATGAGTTGCCGAAACACTCCCATATTGACTGAGTGGGCCGGTTCCATAGGCACCTATTCCAGCCCCAGGATTAAAATATGTTTGCTCCGTAGCGGTCAGATTTGAATAAGTAAAAGCACGTAATGGCGCACCGTTGCTTGATGCCAAGTAAATCTTGCGAGTATTCCAATCAAGCGCGTCCAGTTTCTTCTTCGCTGACCACGGGCACCCACTGTCGCTTACACAATCGTTAGGTGCGATATTTGCCGGATCGGAAACTTTGCCGCTAGTCGTGTTGATAATGCGTGCCTGCAAATCGCCCGACCACTCATTGGTAGTGTAGCTGGCAACATATGCAAAGTTATCTCCTGCTACAGGCTGCAGGTTAGAAGTTGCAGCAGCAGCAGCAGCACCCTCTCGTACATCTATGCTGGCTAACGCATCCCCCAGTCCCTTCACTACCGAATCGGGATCTCGCGCGCTGAAATATTTCCCGCGGCCATTGACAGCAGCATGCCATAAATCATCAATAGTTGTAGGATCGTTAGCCTTTACAGCCGGCCAATTTGCGGGTCCATTGACGATATTCCTGAAATCCCCAGATGTAGCGGTAGCATAATCGCCGGTATAGCGAAGTGTTCCGGGAGCGCCCAGCCCCATGGTAAATAGCACCATATGCTGCTTTTGATTTGAATCTGTCGAAGACTTGAAGACATTGTTGGTGGACACATCCAGGCCGGTAGCGCCACTTACAGTATTGCCTTGGCTGGAATCACGAAGATCGGTTTTGTAGTAATACATAGCGATATCTGCAAGCGTGCCGCACGTAGAGAAACTAGAGTCGCTACACGGTGCAGTAGCATCAACCGCACCATCATAAGCGGGCCGAGCCGTAAGGTCTGAATTAACATTATCCTGATCCCCAATCAAGGTGGTCCCATCCAGTTGCGTCAAATCATCATACTGATCAGAATTCCAGTAACCGTCTGTCACCAATAAGGTGAAGTTCTGCTGGCAGGAATATTGAAGCGGCTCAATTACAGCTGGCGGGATAAGGGGCGTAGCATTCTTGCCGCCGCCCACATCGATGAGGGCCAGATTGATATTACTTACTGCAGTACTGACCTGTATATCTTCACCATTTGGCCCATCCCCCACTGTTTTAGCAGTAAAGATGACCTTGCTACCGGAGCTGGTGGCAATATAGTTGCTAGCAGCATATCCGCTGGCCGACTTGATCGCATTGACTAGCGCTGTGGCAACGCTGGTTAAATTTGCTGTACTGCACGACTTGGGATTACCTGAGCCTGTACAGCTTGAGACAATAAACGGTGCATCGACAAGCGGATCTAAAATGACCGTACTACCAATGGCAAGAGATGTTATTTGCGCAGTGTTTTTAGTGGTTGAATTAACCTGAACGGTGCCTACTGCCTTTGTTCCGCCGAATGCTGGGATGGTGATACCGTTGGTCAATTTCCCCGCATAATATTTCCCCATTTTCATCAGGGAAGAGCGTAATGGCGTGCTACCGGATGTGGTGGCCCCTGTAAGATTACTCCACCATGTTGTACGCTGGTTCGCAACCTCACCACCGCTATCAACAAATTGGGCAACCTCTACATCGATTTTCTTGGGCTGCGAATAGTGACTCAGCAGGTCGAATCCAACGCGATATTTACTATCCAACTTGTTGAATGCAAGTGTACTGGTAGTTTTCATGAGCGAGAGTCTGGTGCGATAGTAACTGAACCAGTTGGCAAAATTTTGCAGCTCTTCTGCATATGTGCAAGCATTGGGAGGATAGGTGATCGTAGCAGCAGCGATTGCCGCAGTTTTTGCAGTTTCTGCAGCAGCTTCGCCAAAACCTCCGTCAATCTTGGCCTTATAAGCGGCCTTCCCTGCATCGGTCACCGCATTCATGTTAGCTACGCAGTCCTCGCGCCCGCTGGCTTTCGGGTAAAGACCGGTCGAAGGAAGGATATCCACGCGCTGGAAGTTACCGACACCCGCACGGCCCGCTCCGACAGGATCAACCCCTCCGGCCATGACTGGATTACTAGGTGAAGTGATAATCACGCCGGCTGTAGCAGTCCCGGCAGCCATATTCCCACTGACAGTGTAACCAGGTGAGCTATCGAGAGTGGCAGAAAGCGTGCAGCTTGGCCCGCCTATCGGGCCGGTAATTGTACATATAGACTTTGAAGGGGAGCCGCTCGCGTTTGGACAGTCGATTGTATAACCATTAGTACCCATGTCCTCAAGACCGCTACCTGTATTGCCTACAACTTTATCAATATTCGCCGGGCTGCTACCTGAGCTAGGTGTTCCACTGATTAAGCTGGTACCCCCGCATGACAAGCCGTTGATTTTTTTGTTTGTGCCAACCGTGCCAGAGGCTGTCACAGTCACGCTTCCTGTTGAAGCTGTACCTGTAACCGAAGCGGGGCCACTCACTACAACTGCATAACCATTGGGCGCTGTATAAGAGGCATGAGCTGGCGGTATATTAGCCTTGATTATCAAAGTGCTGCCTGAAGGGCTGCTACAACTATAACCCGAGGTACCTGAATTAGCCTGAATTGCGCTGCATATGGCTGAAGCGATGTTGGATGTCGATGTCAACCCACCACTTCCCGCAGTAAAGGTTGTTGAGCCAATGACATTGGTCCCATTTACTGTGAGGCCCGTGATACTTTTCCCTGCAATATAGCTACTGATAGTTAGGCTGGCTGATGCTTGTACCGCTGGTACGGCACTCGCGTAAATGCCACCTAGATAGTCAGGAATTGTATGGGTAGCATTGCGTAAGTCCTGACAATCAGTATAAGTTTTGCTGCTAGTGCTATAAGCTTTACACCAGCGGTAAAGTGCTGGAACAGTATAGGCGCCACCAAGGTTAGCCTGACAGTTTACATAGGTTGAATCGGTGCAATATTGCATTGGATTCATGACATAGTAATAAGGAGCTCCATCATAAGATTTCACAATATTGAATCTTGTTCCAGAGCCTGGCTCTGGATATAGCTCTGCACTATTGGTCGTGTTGGTAGTTTCCTTACAGGTTGCATTACCGCGTAGATTCTGCTCATCCAATCCACTGCTAGTATTGCAATACACCTGGTGAGGATAGGCCCCTGTTTTAAAAGTGACCGAAGATGTTCCACTGGATGTCGCTGTAGCGCTTAACCTAAGTTTGGTGGCTGAGAGGATTTCAGTGACATAAGTATTGGCAGGAATCCCAGTGCCCGAAGCAAAGGTCCCTAGTAAACCTTCGGATCTGCTTACTGTAATAGTGTCTGAATTGTTGACTCTTGTACCATTAATAGTTGCTACAGTTGTTGCTGTCTGAAAATTTCTTGTTGCTCCACTTCCTTTTATACCATCTAAATACGCTCCCGTAGGCAAACTGTCCGGATAACGACTTCCATCGGCTTTATAAGGGGGTTGATAAGAAGTGGCTGGATTGTAATAAAGAAAATTTATGGCGGATGTTAATAATGGTACTTGAACTGCTGTAGTTGTCATTTGAGTGCTACTGAAAACTGTATTGGCACTATTATCGGCAGCGCTTTTACAAGTAGTCCTGCTATTGCTGTCATTTACTCCATCCCAGCATATCGATGAACCGGTTCCAGAGCTACCCCTTGCAACATAATCCGGAAGATAATCCCAATCCATACTGCCGGAATTGTCCAATACATACATGATATTGGGCCGCACCACAGAAGCAGTAGCATTGGCCAATGGCGACGTAGCGAGTGTGACTGTAGCAGCCTCTGCAGCCTGCATTAGACTCATCAGGTTGAACGCAATCAGGGCGGCCAATAATCGAAAGCTGGTATTTCTCATGTCAATTACTCCATTAAATATTCGAGTGGCCTTGCCGCTAGTACATAAAAACTTGTACGTAACTTACGTTTCGCTTTGGCCCGCTCACCTTAACTGTGATGCGGTAATAAACCTTGCCTACAGCACTGGTAATGCTGCCGGGTCCACTCCCGCCAACATGCGAGCCTCCATCTTCAACCCCAGAAGATGAGGCTACGGCGGGGTAGGTGCAGCCAGTATTGATCTCGGAGCAGAGGCCATTGTGCATGGCCATACGGTGAATTACATATATAGCTTTGTAGCCTGCGATGGCTCCGCTAACGTCGCGGCTGTTATTGTCCCAGTCATGGGTTGCCGGATTAAAAGCTGTGCCGGTGTTGGCGTAATAGCCTGTAACAGGGTCAGATAAAGTTGATGCACTGGACAGCCAGCTACGCGCATTCTCAGCCGCAACATCAGCTACTCTGATCGCAGCCTGGCGAAAAGCGATATTGCCTGCGGCGGAGGTTCCTGCCTCCATTACCCGCATCATGGCAATACCGGAAATGGTGATAATGACCAGCGTCACCAGCGTCATGAACAGGGCGAATCCCTGCTGAAGCGGCTCACTCCTGTTTATTGCGACCATATGACATTCCTTATGGGTACAACTGTGTAATAGGATTTGTAGCGGTAATGCCTGGCCTCTCCGGCCGGTACGGTGTATGTCACTGCTGCGCCATTAGTGATCGCCGGCAAAACGTCAAGCGAATGGTTTTGCAGATCCACCTCCTCTTTTTCCAGAAGAGGGCTGCGTGCGATGATGCCCACGCGTACTGCAATTACAGTTTTATAATCCGTAACAGCAGTGGTATTCCACACATCAACAGCGCCATCCTTATTGGTATCCTTACCGTATTGCGCTTTCATTAACACGATGCCATCGGCTGCTATATCGTTAGCATTGCCTGGGAACTGCGCCATTTGCAGGGAGTTGCTAGCCACGGAATAATTTTTACTAATGTAGTTGCCGACATTCGCCAGCATGGTATTGATTCCGGCGGGTTTCCAGCCGGCCGAGCTGGGCGCGGCACCTGAAGGGTTGTAGTCAGACAGACCTGCGGTTGAGGAGTCATGCTCCAGTGTGTACTTGTTGGGGTCAGCCGCGCTGTCATCGTTAACTTTTGTAACCCGACTCATAGTGCAGGCGTGAACTCCACCTGTGACTACGTCAGCCACGACCATATCCCCCACTTCAAAACCTGCGGTGCTCGCTAATTTAAAGCTACCGGTATGGGCGGTTTGAGCTTCAGTAATAATCGCTCCAGGTGAACCGGAATCCGATTTTGCATATTGAATCTGCACACTATCCGAAATAGCCGCTGTGGCACCGGGAGTGATAATGACAGGGGCAGTGGTAAGCGCAGTCTGGAGGCCGCAAACGACACAGCCAGTAGCAGGGTTCCAATACCATTGGATATTGGGGCAGCTACTGAGCGCCATAAGCCCATAGCCGGCCTGGGTAAGATCCCGCTCCATCAGAAAGAGCGCCATGGTGCCATTGCTTTGGGCTTCAAGAGTTTGAACCGTAGTGTTGCGCTGCTTGCTAAAGCTGATAAACACCTGTGTAACGGCAAGCAAGCCAAGCAGGCCGATGGTTAATCCAACCATCATTTCAATGATATTGAAGCCTTGTTGGCGGTTCATCATGTGTTTTTTGCGACCTGTGTGGAAGTAACATATTGGTGTTTAACACTTGGATCTTCCTTATTCACCCAGGTGATCACAATATCAACCTTGGTACCGGTAACAGTCACAGTTGCTTCACCCCCTGGAAGAACATCTTTGACCCGATCTTCCCAGTCGTCGGTATCAAAAGCCGATGGAGTCGACGCACTTATCCACATCTCCCCTACCAACTCACTGGCCAGATAGCTGGCATCGTTACGGTATTTAGACTGGCTCACTTGGTTGATAGCCTGGGCTGCCATACCAACCAAGGCGATCAGGCCCATGGCAAAGATCACGACACTGATCAGCGCCTCAAGCATGAAGGATCCGGATTGAGCTTTACTGGAAGGGAAGGATGTCATTTTCGGTCTCATTATTAACAAGCCAGCGGCGCCCCGGCGGCCAAGGCCGGATCGCAGAATTTGATACCACCATTTGCCCCTGTAACCCTTACCTGCCATGTTTTCGCATCGGGGTTATCGGGCGTGACCGTAATTCTGGATATGGAAGCAGATGTAGGAGGGAAGTTGGTCAGCACCTGGCCCAAGGGGCCAAAGGTGATAACAGTAGCGGCAGTTGCAGTAGCAGTAACGGCAGAGACAGTAACGGCAGAGAAAGACCTGCTATCACTTTTAAAAGCTATGAATGGATCGTCATTACAAGCAGGGTTGCCCGCAGGGTGCGTAACTTTTGCCGGATTGCAGGGATCAGGATCATCCGCCGGGATAAAGGTAGCTGCGCCACATGCGCCGACGGGACTACGTGTTGCAGCGGCATTGTCGTCCTGATTAACGACCCATAAGACAGAGGCGCTGCTAAGAGCGCAAGTGTTATCCAATGAGGAAACCAATTGAAAACGCATAGGAACGTTGCGTTTGATAGCTTCGCCCCGGGCAAAACGCAGGCCGCTTAGTATCGATTCGGCCGCTGCCTTGGATTTAGTGCTGTCCAGGACGGTCTTGAATGCAGGCAGCCCCATCGCCATCAATATGCCGCCCACCGCTATCACGATGACGAGCTCAATCAGGCTAAAGCCATTCTCCCGCATTTAGCACGCCCCGCCTTTATTCCTGATCCAGCAACTTCCGGAGTTGCCCCAATCTGTGCGCGGGGCACTGGTAGCGGTCGTTTTGGTACCTGCATCATCAACAGTAAACACGAAACCATTCGTTCCACCACTTACAGTGCCAGTAGCAGTGAACACAAAATTCTGGCCGGTATTGGATGAAACGCAAGTGTAATCAAAATATTTGACCTTACCGCCTGCAATTAATACGTCAGGAATACTGCAATCGGGGTCGCCATAGGTTCGGTTATCCTGATAGTACTGCTCCATGCGTATGCGCAAAGACGACAACTCCGAGTAGGCTTCTGCCAGTTTTCCACGCGTTACATAATCCTGGTATGCAGGCAACGCCACGCTCGCCAGTATGCCGACGATAGCTACCGTTATCATCAGTTCGATCAGGGTAAAGCCTCTGGTTTGCTTTTTCATGTGAATATCCTTTTTTGCGCAGGTTAATAATAAACATGGCTGAAACCACTAGTCCATCATCATCTGACGAATGGTTATTTTTCACTCATGAACGGATTATTGGTAATATTCATGGCAATTTATTATTACAGAGTACTCACATGCGCCCCATATTATTTTTGATCCTGATCAGCCTTGTGCTGGTCGCATGCGGCACTAAAGGGCCTCTCTATATTCCCGAACGACAATACCCGCAATCGCAAGAAAGTAAATGAGCAAAGCCAGTGACCTTTTTTAATGTGAAAAATGGCGTGCTGCACGCCGAAGATGTTGCTTTATCGCATATCGCCGCCGAGTTCGGTACCCCTTGCTACGTTTATTCCAAATCAGCATTGGAGACAGCGTTCCGACAATTTCAGGCCGGTTTTTCCGCTACAGACCATCTGGTCTGCTTTGCGGTTAAAGCCAACCCCAGCCTGGCTATCCTTAACCTGTTTGCCAAGTTGGGAGCAGGTTTTGATATTGTTTCGGGGGGCGAGTTGGCAAGGGTTCTGGCTGCTGGCGGCGATCCCGCAAAAATAGTTTTTTCCGGCGTAGGCAAAACAGAGGCCGAAATGCATGCGGCGCTCAACGCCGGTATTTTTTGCTTTAACGTGGAGTCGGCTGCTGAATTGGAGCGCTTGAATGCCATCGCCGGGAGCATGAAAAAAGTCGCGCCCATTTCTTTGCGCGTGAATCCAAATGTGGACGCGAAGACCCACCCCTATATCTCTACGGGCCTCAAAAACAATAAGTTCGGGGTGGCATATGAAGATGCATTCGCACTGTACCAGCGCGCTGCAGCTATGCCGAATATAGCCGTGCATGGGGTGGATTGTCATATAGGCTCGCAAATCACCGAACTTTCACCGTTCCTCGATGCAATGGATCGCGTACTGATGTTAGTCGACCGACTGTCAGAGGCGGGTATTGCCATACAGCATATTGATGCAGGCGGCGGCATCGGCATCTGCTATCACGATGAGACGCCTCCAGATTTCTCCGCATACGCAGATGCAATGCTCAGCAAGCTGGGTGGACGAAAGGTAAAACTGGTTTTTGAGCCAGGCCGTGCACTGGTGGGCAACGCCGGTATCTTGCTGACCCAGGTGGAATACCTCAAGCATGGCGAAAGCAAAAATTTTGCGATTGTCGATGCGGCCATGAATGACCTGATGCGCCCTGCACTTTACGATGCCTATCACGAAATT
>CAZBSR010000002.1:0-31377 GCA_964494575.1 uncultured Methylophilaceae bacterium
CGTGCGAGTCGAGCAGCCTATCGTAAAGAAAAGCGCATTGGATATTCTTGCCGGGTTATCAAAACAGCCCCAGGATAAATCGAGTGCCCAGATGGTCACTATCCGCCGGATCAATATCCAGAATGCCGCGCTGGATTGGCCGGGGATGAAGCTGCCTGAAATTAACGCCGATATCTATTTGACTGCTGCCAATAAACCGGAGTCGGCGAAAATCGAGAGCGCGGATGGCAAGCTGAAGTTGAAGCTGACGCCGGGAGATAATCAGCAGCCGATAACTCTGGCTGCGGATAACTGGGTGTTGCCAGCAGGGCCGCCGCTATTGATTGACCGGCTACGTATGGACATGGTTTTAACCGAGGACAAGCTTGATATACATAAAATCAATGCCGATTTATATAACGGAAAATTGAGCGGGGATGCCAGTCTGACTTGGGGCAAGGCCTACAAGATGACTGGAAAGCTCCACATAGATAACCTAGCGGTGCGCGAGCCGGCCAGTATCATGAGCAAATCTACGCGGGTAAGCGGCCAGCTTTTTGGTGGAGGTAGCTTCACCGCGGCGGCCAAGGAGGCCAGTGGGCTGGCGGATAGCCTGAATGCCGATGTCAAATTCAAGGTAGTGAATGGCGTACTTTATGGATTCGATCTGGCAAAAGCCCCGATGATGCTATTAGGTCAGGGCAAGGGCGGTGAGACCAAATTCGATGAGTTTTCAGGGTTGCTGGATGTCGCAGGCAAGCAGTACAAATTTCATAACCTGAACATACGCTCAGGCCTGATGGTGGCGAAGGGCGGGGTAAAGATAAGTCCCGCCAAGATGCTGGATGGCGTAGTTGAGGTGGAGGTCAAAAACAGCATGCAGGTTGCGGCGATTCCATTGCAGGTTTCGGGAACCCTCGAAAATCCGATGGTGTTCCCGACTAAGAGTGCGATCGCCGGTGCAGTTGCCGGCACAGCCATACTAGGCCCGGGCGTCGGCACATCCCTGGGTGTTAAGGCAGGCTCAGCCGTAGGCAAGCTCAAGGGTCTGTTCGGCGGTGATGATAAAAAATGAAGGCTGGCCGTTAGTCGACTAGCGCTTTTAGTCAGCTAGCGCCTGGGCGATCCTATCCAAGGCATTGCGCAGGTTTTCCATTGAGGTAGCAAAAGTGATGCGGAAATAACCTTCGGCGCCAAAGGCCGATCCCGGCACTACTGCTACGCCGACTTTTTCCAACAGATATTCGGATAGCGCCATATCGGTCGCTTCACTGATTTTGCCTGCCTTATGCAGTCGGCTAATCGCTTCACGCACATCGGGGAAAGCGTAGAACGCGCCGCCAGCCGACAGGCAGTGAACGCCGGGCATTTGATTGAACCGGTCAACAACGTATTCATGACGCTTGATAAAAGCTTGCACCATGGGTTTGATGCAGTCTTGGGGGCCTTCAAGCGCGGCTTGTGCAGCTATCTGCGAAATAGAAGTGGGGTTGGATGTGGACTGCGACTGCAGAATTTCCATCGCCTTGATGATATAGGCAGGGCCTGCGGCATAACCGATACGCCAGCCTGTCATCGAGTAAGCTTTTGAAACGCCATTGAGTACTACGCAACGTGGCTTGAGCTCCGGTGTGGCATTCAGGATATTGTAAAACTTCTCGCCGGTGAGATTCACATGCTCATACATGTCATCCGTGGCCACGAGGATTTGCGGGTGGCGCTTCAGTACCTCTCCCAGAGCTTTTAGCTCTGCCAGCGAGTAAACGCTACCCGTTGGATTCGACGGCGAGTTGATCATGAACATCCGCGTTTTGGGAGTAATCGCCGCTTCAAGCTGCGCTGGCAGCAGTTTAAAGCCCTGCTCGATGCCGCATTGGACGATTACCGGCTTGGCGCCGGCCACCAGTGCGATATCTGCATATGATACCCAGTAGGGTGCGGGGATAATGACCTCATCGCCAGGGTTAAGCATGGCCAACGCAAGATTGAAAATGCATTGCTTGCCGCCGACGCCGACGATGACTTCCTTTACGCTGTAGTCAAAGCCGTTTTCATTTTTGAATTTAGCTACGATAGCTTTTTTCAGGGCCGGGATGCCGGCAACCGGCGTGTATTTTGTGAAGCCGGCATCGATGGCTTTTTTTGCCGCATCCTTGATGTGCTGCGGCGTATCAAAATCCGGCTCTCCAGCGCCCAGGCCGATGATATCGCGGCCTTCGGATTTTAATTTCGCTGCATGTGCCGTCACGGCAAGAGTGGGAGATTCTTTAATGGTCTGTACAAGACGCGAAAGTTCTAAATCGGGTGATTGCAAAATCAAGTCCTTGGGATAGAAGTGAGCGTTACCAGCAAATGCGTAATTTTACGCATAAAACTCACACTGCGTAACTCAGGAGCCTTAAAAAATCTTTATAAAGAACCGTTTAAGCGGCTTGGATAACGCAGGTCAGCAAGAACCGGTGCAGCCGGCAGTTTTACTGAATTCTTCCGCAATACTTTTATCGATATCGAGTAGCGTGAAGTTGATCGCCTGCATGCCTTTTATGTCGCCTCTGGCAGAAGCGATCATGCCGATGCGAAATAACGAATCGGTATTGGACGCATCCAGCGCCACAGACTTGAGATAAGCCTGCTCCGCATCGGCCTGCTTGCCCAGTTTCTCATTGGCAACGCCTAGTTCATACCAGGCTTCAGAGCTGTTAGGTTCAGCTTTTACCCAGCGGTTGGCAACCTCAGAAAGCTTTACCCAGTCATTTTGCAGCTCCGGCCCCGCAATCTGCATGAAGAAGGGAGTTTTGCCTTCTCCTGATTCCCAGAATGCATCACCGGTAATGGGGAATTTTGTTTCAGCTTTTTCCTGTTCCAGTTGCGCCAGCCATTCGATAGGCAGCGCGTAGTAATAGGCAGTATCACCTACGGTCTTGAAGGTGCTGATCCCGACTAGGCGGCCTTCACCATCATAGAGCCCGCTGCCGCTTGCCCCCAAGGCAAAACGTGCCGTATTGCGAATGATATTACCGCCGTCCATGGGGTAGAGGGATTTCACAATACCAACGGAGGTGAGCGGTGTGGGTATGCCACTGCTATGGCCGATGGAAACAATCTCCTGGCCCTTTTTCAGTATATTGCCCTTGCCAAGCGCTACAGGCTTGAAGGGCAGGTTATCAACGGTCAGCAGGCAGAGGTCGTGCCAGCGGTCTGCCTGAACTGACACAACGCTATAAGACTCTTCCCCACGCGATACCCAGGGCTGTGATGTTTGTCGAAAAATGTGGCAGTTGCTGAGCACCTTGTTTTCGCTGACCACTACTCCGGAGCCATAGGCCAGGTTGCCATCAGCCTTGTATCCGCGTACCAGGACACTGGAGAAAAAGGAATCAAGCATTTTCTGCCGGTCAAACGCATAAGCGGATGGCAGGCAGGTGAACAGAGCAGAAATCAGAAGGAGAAAGCGCATGTCGTTTCCCGGCAATAATTGTTCAGCAAGCTGTTTCTGAATGACCGGTAATAAGACACAAAGTTCTGGTTCGGTTTCCGGCATACATTCAAGGTAAGCCCTGATAGAATAAAAGGCTAACTTCATTGGCCATTTATGTTTGTAACCTTCCCGAATAGTAAATTTCAGCTTTACCAGCCTTTCCAGCCGGCGGGAGACCAGCCGCAAGCAATAGAGAAGCTCACTGCGGGTATTCAGCAGGGCCTGAAATTCCAGACTTTATTGGGGGTTACGGGATCGGGCAAGACCTACACCATGGCGAATGTGATTGCGCGTATCGGTCGCCCGGCAATTATCATGGCGCCGAACAAAACGCTGGCAGCGCAGCTGTATTCCGAGTTTCGCGAGTTTTTCCCGAATAATGCAGTCGAGTATTTCGTATCGTATTACGATTATTACCAGCCTGAAGCCTATGTGCCCTCGCGTGACCTGTTCATTGAAAAGGACTCCAGCATCAATGAGCACATCGAGCAGATGCGCTTGTCGGCCACCAAGGCGCTGCTTGAGCGCGAAGACAGCATCATTGTTGCTTCCGTCTCGGCGATTTACGGTATTGGCGACCCGGTTGATTACCATGGCATGGTGCTGCATGTGCAGCAGGGCGAAAAATTAAGCCAGCGCGAGGTGGTTTTGCGTCTGGTGGGCATGCAGTATGACCGTAACGATTTTGATTTTGATCGTGGCACTTTCCGGGTGCGCGGCGATGTGATCGATGTATTCCCGGCAGAAAACTCCGAAACGGCGGTACGTATCTCCCTGTTTGATGATGAGGTCGAGGCGCTGACCTTGTTCGACCCGCTCACCGGGCAAATCTTCAGCAAGATCCCGCGCTACACGGTATATCCTTCCAGCCATTATGTGACGCCGCGTGAGACCACGATCAAGGCAATGGAAAAGATCAAGACCGAGTTGCACGATCGCGTTAATTTTTACATCAAGACCGGCAAGCTGGTAGAGGCGCAGCGCATCGAGCAGCGAACCCGGTTTGACCTGGAAATGCTTAACGAGATCGGTTTTTGCAAAGGCATCGAAAACTATTCGCGCCATTTGTCCGGACGTAGCGCCGGGGATCCGCCGCCCACACTCATCGATTACCTGCCTGCCAATGCACTGATGATCCTGGATGAGAGCCACGTGACGGTTCCGCAGATCGGCGGCATGTACAAAGGAGACCGTTCACGCAAGGAAAACCTCGTGGATTACGGCTTCCGCCTGCCGTCGGCGCTGGATAACCGTCCGCTCAAGTTCGAGGAGTTCGAGAAGATCATGCGGCAGGCTATCTTTGTCTCTGCGACGCCGGCCGATTATGAAGCCACGCATACCCAGCAGGTGGTGGAGCAGGTCGCCCGGCCAACCGGCCTGATAGATCCTGAAATCATCGTTAAACCCGCCGATACCCAGGTAGACGACCTGCTGTCTGAAATCAAGCTGCGCGTGGCTGTCGGCGAACGTGTGCTGGCTACGACGCTGACCAAGCGCATGGCGGAGGATCTGACCGATTACCTGTCTGAACATGGAGTCAAGGTGCGCTACCTGCACTCTGATATCGATACGGTGGAGCGGGTGGAGATTATCCGTGATCTACGTCTGGGCGAGTTTGACGTCCTGGTAGGTATCAATCTATTGCGGGAAGGGCTGGATATCCCTGAAGTGTCGCTGGTTGCTGTGCTGGATGCGGACAAGGAGGGCTTCCTGCGTTCCGAGCGCTCCCTGATACAAACTGCGGGCCGCGCTGCGCGCAATCTTAACGGTAAGGTCATTTTTTACGGCAACTCCATTACGCGATCAATGAAGGCTGCCATTGATGAAACGGAGCGCAGGCGTAAGAAGCAAATGGCATTCAATGAAGCCAACGGCATTATCCCGCGAGGGGTCACCAAGCGCATCAAGGATATTATCGACGGTGTTTATGATAAAGATGAAGCCAAACGCGAGCTACAGGCGGCACAAACGCAAGCCAATTACGAATCCCTGAGTGAGAAGCAGATAGTCAAGGAGATGAAGCGGCTGGAGAAGGCGATGCACGACAGTGCCAAAAATCTCGAATTCGAAACGGCTGCCGATTATCGCGATCAGCTCAAAAAGCTTAAAGCCAAGTTTTACGGAACAGAGATTCCGGATGAAGTTTAGTTTTATTCAAGGTCTTCCAGCGCCTGCAAGAAGGCATCGCCATACTTCGCCAGCTTGGCTTGCCCGACGCCACTGATCTTGCCCAGCTCGTCAAGACTCCCAGGTCGCTGATTCAGGATTTCCAGCAGGGTGCTGTCGTGGAAGATAAGATAGGGCGGCACGCCTTGTTCTTTCGCCAACGCCATGCGCGTGGCTTTCAGTGCTTGCCATAACGGGTCTTCATTAGCGCCGGCAAAAGCTTCCCTCGCCCGTGCGCTACGCTCTGCCGAGCTCATTTTCTTGCTGCCGGTACGCAGGGGTGGTTCAGCATCGCGGCGCTGCCACACTTCTTGCTCGCCTTTCAATATCGGCCGTGCCGCGTCTGTCAGCCGCAAGCCGCCATATGCCTCCACGTCCGCTTCCAGTAAGCCCGCAGCGGTAAGCTGCCGGAAGACGCTGCTCCATTGCGTCTGGCTGAGCGCTTTGCCTATGCCGTAGGTGCTTATGTCCTGATGCCTGAATTTTTCGATCTGCGCCGTGGATTTCCCCAGCAGGATGTCTATCAGGTGTCCCGCACCAAAGCGCTGCCCAGTTCGATAGACGCAGGATAGCGCCATTTGTGCGGCCTTGGTTGCATCCCAGGTATCCACCGGCGACAGGCAGTTGTCGCACTGCGCACATTGGCCTTCATGCGCTTCACCGAAATAGCGCAATAGCCCCTGGTGCCGGCAGCCAGTGGATTCGCAGAAGCCGAGCAGGGCGTCCAGTTTTTGCCGCTCCACGCGCTTGCGCTCCTCCGGTGCGTTGCCTGAATCCAGCATCTGCCGCATGGAAACCACGTCGCCCAGCCCATAGGTCATCCAGGCATTCGCCTGCAGGCCGTCGCGCCCGGCCCGGCCAGTTTCCTGGTAATAGCTTTCCATGCTTTTCGGCAGGTCCAGATGCACCACGAAACGCACGTCGGGCTTGTCTATGCCCATACCGAAGGCAATGGTCGCGACCATGATGATGCCATCCTCACGCAGGAATGTGCGCTGGTTGGCCTCGCGCACCTTGGCATCCAGACCGGCATGGTAGGGCAGCGCCTGCCAGCCTTTTTCCTGCAGCCATGTGGCGGTTTCTTCCACCTTCTTGCGCGACAGGCAGTACACGATGCCGGCATCTTCCGCATGTTCGCTTTCGAGAAAGTTCTGCAACTGTTGCCTGGCATTGTTTTTCTGGGTGATGCGGTAGCGGATATTCGGGCGGTCAAAACTGGAGATGAATTGCTCGGCACTTTGCAATGCCAGGCGCTCGATGATCTCGGCACGCGTCGGTGCATCTGCCGTGGCAGTGAGGGCGATGCGGGGCACCTCGGGAAAGCGCTTGTGCAGGATGGTGAGCTGGCGATACTCCGGGCGGAAATCATGCCCCCATTGCGATACGCAATGCGCTTCATCGATGGCAAATAGCGACAGGCCAACGCTCTCATTGACCTGATCCAGCAAGCCCAGGAAGCCAGGAGCCATGAGGCGCTCAGGGGCAATATACAGGATGCTGATATCGCCGCTTAATATGCGAGACGTGATGGCGTAGCTATCTTCCGATGTCTGGCTGGAATTCAGGAACTCGGCCTGCACGCCCAACTGCTGCAATGCTTCTACCTGGTTTTGCATCAGTGCAATCAGCGGTGAGATGACAATACCCACACCGGCACGCATAAGTGCAGGTATCTGGTAGCACAGCGATTTCCCGCCTCCGGTCGGCATCAGCACCAGCGCATCGCCGCCAGCAGCCACATGCTCGACGACTGCCTGTTGCCTGCCGCGGAACTCGCTATAGCCGAATACGCTTTGTAAAATATGCCTGGAATTATTGGGGGTGTTCATTTCGTAATTACGCGGGTAACGGGTAAACATCTGGAATCGATTGCAATTCAGGCGATGTAAAGAAAAACCCCGGCAAGCCGGGGTTTTTACTGACTGCTCTATTTCTGGGTTTCTACCATCACCAGTGGTTCGTCCTTGGCTTGCTCGCCAGCCTTCTTCTGCCAGGCAGCGGGCTTGCGAGGCGCTTTGGGTGCCTTTTCTTCAGGCACTACCGCCGGTTTAGCGATATCAGCCTTGGTCTCCACCAACTGCAGGCCACTAGCAGCCAGATCAGCCGGTTTGGCTGCAGCTGCTGGTTTACGGCTGCGAGGAGGGCGGGGTTTTTTCTCCGCTTTCTCGATAGTTTCAACAGGCTTTTCGGTAGCCTCGGCAGGTGCTGCTTTAGGCTCCTTGGCCGGTTTGGCTTCTGCAACAGCTTCGGCTTTTTCGACTTTCGCAGGTTTAGGCGCTACAGCCTCTGTTTTTGTTTCAGCTACAGGTGCAGCGACGACTGGCATAGTAGCTTCGGGTGTAGCAATTGCTGGCGCAGCAGCGACAGGCGTCTTCACTTCAGACACGATATCCGTTTGTGCCTGAATGGCTGCAATCGGTTCATCAATAGCCAGCGAGCCCTGAACCGGGTTCTGCCCCGGTTTCTTGTCGGTACGTGGGCCACGGTCGCGACGGCCACGACGACGGCCACGTGGCTCTCCGGTGCCTTCCTTGGCGACGGGTGCGGCGGCGGCTATTGCCGGTGCGGCTTGCGGTTTTGTGCGGTCAATCTGGCCACGCTCATTCGGTGCACGATCAGTTTTTTCATGACGCGCAGCTTGCTGCTGATTATTGCGCGGTTGCTGAGGCCTGTTGCCATTAGGCTCGCCTGCCGGACGCTCATTGCGGCCGTTGCGGTTATTCCGATTACGTCCGGTGTTATTACGGTTTGCATTGCTGCGATTATCCGGGCGCGATGTTGTTTCAGAGCCTGACTCTTGAGCTCCGCTGCCTTTACCCAGCCAATTGGCGATACGGCTAAACAAACTGGGTTTGGCGACTACTTTAGCGGCTGCCACAGGTGCCGGAGAAGAAGGCGTAATACCCCTGACAGCCGCTTCGAGGCGTACTGCTTTCGGCTCTTGCGCCACGCTCACAGATTCGTCCTCAGCCGGCATTTCCACCATCTGGTAGCTGGCGCGGCTGGTTTCCTCGCTCACATCATCGCTGCGGATCCGCGTGATGCTGTAATTAGGCGTTTCCATATGGATATTAGGAATGAGTACAACTTCAGGCCCCATACGCTCTTCGATCTTGTGGATATCGGCGCGCTTTTCATTGAGCAGGAATGTGGCGACTTCAACCGGCAACTGCACCTGGATGATTGCGCTGTTTTCCTTCATGGCCTCTTCCTGGATGATGCGCAGGATATGCAGGGCCGTAGATTCGATACCGCGAATATGCCCAGTGCCATGGCAGCGTGGGCAAGGGATATGGTTTGATTCGCCGAGGCTTGGGCGCAGGCGCTGGCGGGAGAGCTCCAGCAGGCCGAAACGTGAAATCTTGCCGGTCTGTACGCGCGCCCTGTCGTAGTGCAGCGCATCGCGCAGGCGGTTCTCGACTTCGCGCTGGTTGCGGGTGTTTTCCATATCGATAAAATCGATGACAATCAGGCCGCCCAAGTCACGCAGGCGCAATTGGCGCGCCACTTCATCGGCGGCTTCAAGATTGGTGTTGAATGCGGTATGTTCGATATCCGCACCCTTGGTGGAACGACCGGAATTCACGTCCACCGAAACCAGTGCTTCGGTATGGTCGATGACGATGGCGCCGCCTGAAGGCAGGCGTACTTCGCGCGAGAAAGCGGTCTCGATCTGGTGTTCGATCTGGAAACGGGAGAATAGGGGAATCTCATCCTGGTAAAGCTTTACGCGCGCCACATTGCCCGGCATGACGTGGTTCATGAACTGTAAGGCCTGCTCATGTATATCTGGCGTGTCGATCAGGATCTCGCCGATGTCAGGCTGGAAGTAGTCGCGGATAGCACGTATCACCAGGCTGCCTTCCTGGTAAATCAGGAAAGCGCCGCTCTGGATAGTGGACGCACCTTCAACAGCGGTCCACAGTTGCAGCAGGTAATTCAGATCCCACTGCAGTTCTTCAAGGTTACGGCCTATGCCTGCAGTACGGGCGATGATGCTCATGCCGTTAGGGATTTCCAGCTGCGCCAGCACATCGCGCAACTCATTGCGGTCTTCGCCTTCGATACGGCGTGATACGCCGCCGCCACGCGGGTTATTCGGCATCAATACCAGATAGCGGCCGGCCAACGAGATGAATGTGGTGAGCGCTGCGCCTTTGTTGCCACGCTCGTCCTTGTCTACCTGGACAATGAGCTCCTGGCCTTCGCGCAGTACATCCTGGATGCGGGTATGGCCTGCATCGGCGTCCTTCTGAAAATAGCTGCGGGATACTTCCTTGAATGGCAGAAAGCCGTGACGATCAGTGCCGTAATTGACAAAGGCAGCTTCAAGCGAAGGCTCGATGCGGGTGATAACACCTTTGTAGATGTTGCTCTTGCGTTGTTCCTTACCGGCAGACTCAATATCAAGATCAACCAGCTTTTGTCCATCAACAATCGCGACGCGCAGTTCTTCTGATTGCGTCGCATTAAATAACATGCGTTTCATGTATGACTCCCGCGCTCATAGCGGGCTTACAGACCTTGCCGATTAAATGGCAGGCGGTGATAGCTGGATCATCAGTATCGTGTTAATACAGGTGTTTCAGGCATTAACATTGCACGAGCAGAACGATCGAACAAGCCAAATCTATTTTCAAGGCACCAAAAGTGGCTATTCTTTAGCCGGTTTCCGGGCGGTGGGTGATGTTTACCAGCCTGGCCGGGAAATAATCTGTTATCAAACCTGATATCAGATTGAATTTGTTGACGAAATTACTTCGTAAACGGTTGGGTGTCAGTCCTGTTATAAATCCTGGTGCAATTATTCTGTCTCGGGTTAGCCGATGTCGGCTAAAATTCTATATTTCCAGCAAATCTTTCAGCTTTAAACCCGGGTCTTAAAGTCCGGGCTTGAAAGGCCGTCCGTGTGCATTAGCATTTTGCTTAGCAAAAATTCTGTGGCGGCTTGAGCGCATTATTTGTTACAAAATCGCTACTTATTTTATTTGGCGAGCGAGATTAACCAAGGTGTTCGTTGAGTATCAGGTTTTTCTAGAATAACTCATTCTCTATTAAGCGTTTAGCGCATTTTCGAGATTTTTCGTAGTATAGGTGAGATGACTAATTTAAGCAAAGCAAGTGTGAGCACCCTGACTATTGATGAGGATAGTGCCGGGCAGCGCATAGATAACTTTTTATGCAAGTCCCTCAAGGGCGTACCAAAAAGCCATCTTTACCGCATCTTGCGTAGCGGCGAGGTGCGTGTGAACAGTAAGCGCATCGATCAGACTTATCGCCTGGTGTTAGGCGATCTGGTACGCGTCCCGCCTATACGCACAGCCGCTCCTGAAGCTCCGGCGGTCAATCGAACTTCATTCGCAGCCAGCCTTGAACCCTCGATTATTTTTGAAGATGATGCATTGCTGGTTATTGATAAGCCAGCGGGCTTTGCAGTGCATGGCGGCAGCGGCATTAGCCGCGGCGTGATTGAACAGTTGCGCATGGAGCGGCCGCATGCCAAATTCCTGGAGCTGGTGCACCGGCTGGATCGGGAAACCTCCGGCGTACTGATGCTGGCCAAGAAGCGCTCGGCCCTGGTAAAGCTGCATGAAGCGATACGCAATAACCAGACAGGCAAACGTTATGTCATGTTGGTGCATGGAACCTGGACCGAAAAAAAGAAAAAGGTGCTGCTGCCACTGCAAAAGTATGTATTGCCTAATGGCGAGCGCCGCGTATCGGTGCAGGATGATGGGCAGGAGTCCGAGACCATTTTCCATTTACGGCAGAATCTGGATTTTGGCGGAGAAAAATTCAGCCTCCTTGATGCCCAGCTAATTACCGGCCGCACCCATCAATTACGGGTGCAGCTGGCTCATTTGGGTTTTCCTATCGCAGGGGATGACAAATATGGTGATTTTGCCGTAAACAAGTCCATGCAGAAGCGTGGGCTGAAGCGCATGTTCCTGCATTCGGCCGAGACCAACATCCGCCACCCACTCTCCGGCGATAAGCTCAAGCTGGAGGCGCCTCTGCCCAAGGAGTTAAGCAAGTTCCTGCAGCAATTAAGTGTAGTAAAGCCAGAGAAGCCGCTGCCGGATGCCTAAACGTTTTGACCTGATCGTATTCGACTGGGATGGCACGCTTGCCAACTCTACCCAGATGATAGTGGACTGCATGCGTGAAGCCAGTGCCGATGCGGGCTTGCCGGTGCCGGAGCCCTCCGCTGCGGGCCATATCATTGGTCTGGGGCTGCAGGAGGCGGTTGATGCTTTATTCGGCGAGCTGACAGAGGCCCAGTTTCAGCAACTGGTGGCCCGCTATCGCTATCATTACTACTCGCGGGATGAAGAAACGCCGTTGTTTGAAGGCGTTTTGGCAGCGATTCCAGAACTGGGAAAACAAGGCTTCATGCTGGCTGTGGCTACAGGAAAGGGCAGGAGAGGGCTTAATAAATCCCTTGAACGCAGCGGCCTGGCTCAATATTTTCTTGCAACGCGCTGTGTGGATGAGTGTCTATCCAAACCCCACCCGCAAATGCTGTTGGAGTTGATGCAGGAGTTGGGTGCCAGCCCTGAACGCACATTACTGGTGGGTGATACCAGCTATGATCTGCAAATGGCGCAGAATGCCAATGTAGCGAGCCTTGCTGTAAGCTATGGCGCTCATTCATTGACGCACCTCCTGCCGCACGCACCGCTGGAGCATTTTGATGATTTTTCCAAGCTTAACCAATGGTTGCTAACGAATGGCTGAATCTGTGACCGGCGAGCGTGTGATTTGTGATAGTAGCGCGCTGCTCGAGCGTGAGCATGGCCTGCGTTTCCCCTTGCCCGAGTTGGGTGAACACGTGACAGGCTTTGTGATACGCTACAAAGGATTAGTACATGCCTATATCAATCGTTGCGCGCATCTGGCCGTTGAACTGGACTGGAACGAGGGCGATTTTTTCAATATGGATAAAAGCTATTTGATATGTGCCACGCATGGCGCGCATTACCAACCTGATACCGGTTATTGTGTGATGGGCCCTTGCAAGGGGCGTGGCCTGCAGCAGATACAGGTGACCGAACGTGACAACAAAATCTTAATCAATGTAGATTTTCTCAAACAGAAAGCCTGAAAAATGTCAGAAATCAATCATCAATCCGAGAACCCTAGCTCAAGTGATTGGGAGCGCCAGACTATCGAAAGCCTGGCATTTTCCGCAATCAAGGAGCAACGTAAGACACGTCGCTGGGGCATATTCTTTAAGAGCTTGACCCTGCTTTATTTATTCCTGGTATTGGCTCTTGCCATGGACTGGATAGGTACGGGGGCCGGTTCCGCAGGCGCCCATACTGCATTGATCGATATTCAGGGGCAGATAGGCAGCGAAGATGACGTGAGCGCGGATGGCGTAGTATCCAGCCTGCAGTCCGCTTTTGACGACAAAAACACCAAGGGTGTGATCCTGCGCATCAACAGTCCCGGCGGCAGCCCGGTGCAAGCCGGTATCATCAACGACGAAATCAAGCGCCAGCGCAAGCTGCACCCTGATATTCCCCTATATGCCGTGATTGAGGATATCTGCGCCTCGGGCGGCTACTATATTGCCGTGGCAGCAGACAAGATCTATGTGGATAAGGCGAGTATCGTCGGCTCAATCGGTGTATTGATGGACGGTTTCGGATTCACCGGCACCATGCAAAAGCTCGGTGTGGAACGCCGATTATTAACAGCCGGTGAAAATAAGGCGATACTCGACCCTTTCTCTCCCATCAATCCTAAACATCAGGCTTTTGCGCAAGGTATGCTGGATGAAATCCATCAGCAATTCATTGCTGTAGTGAGAGAAGGGCGCGGTAAGCGCCTGAAAGAAACCCCTGAGATGTTCAGCGGCCTGTTCTGGAGCGGTGAGACCAGCATCAAGATGGGCCTGGCTGACGCCATCGGCAATTCGGACTACGTGGCTAGAGAAGTCATCAAGCAGGAAAAGATCGTGGATTTCACTACCCGCGAAGGCTTGGCATCTCGCCTGGCAAGCCGCCTGGGCGCCTCCATGGCGAATCACTTCACCAGCAATATGTTTGGAACGAATCTAAAATAATCAGTAGCTTAATTATTTTTCTTAAAGTAGTTAATTAAGCCATTGGTTGAGCTGTCATATTGCGTGGCGGCGTTGTCGTTGTATAGCTGGGGCAGGATTCCTCGTGCCAGCTGTTTGCCGAACTCAACGCCCCATTGGTCGAAAGAGTTGATGTGCCAGACAATCCCTTGCACAAATATCTTATGCTCGTATAAGGCAATCAGTTTACCCAGCATATTCGGCGTCAGTTCCTCAAACAGGATAGAGGTTGTTGGGCGATTGCCACCAAATACCTCGTGCGGCAGTAGCATCTTCAGTTCATCGCCGACGATGCCCTGTGCCTCAAGCTCATGTTTTACTTCTAGCGGAGTCTTACCTTGCATCAAGGCCTGCGTTTGAGCAAAGAAGTTGGCTAGCAGGATCTTGTGGTGCTCGTCATTCTCGCCGATTGGATAGTGGCTTGTGAGCGGCATGAGGAAGTCGCAAGGGATAAGTTTATTGCCCTGGTGAATCAGCTGATAAAAGGCGTGCTGGCCATTGGTACCGGCTTCTCCCCATACAATAGGTCCGGTACTGTAGCTGATGCGCTTGCCATCACGATCTACAAATTTCCCGTTACTTTCCATATCAGCCTGCTGCAGGTAAGCAGGGAAACGTGACAATCCCTGATCATAAGGCAGGATAGCAACGGTTTCGGAACCAAAGAAGTTGTTGTACCAAATGCCGATCATGGCCATGACTACCGGCATGTTCTGCTCAAGCGGGGTCGTTCTGAAATGTTCGTCCATCTCATGCGCGCCAGCCAGCATATCCTCGAAATTATCCATGCCTACGTACAGTGCGATAGACAGCCCGATGGCTGACCACAAGGAGTAACGGCCACCTACCCAGTCCCAGAACTCAAACATATTGGCGGTATCAATGCCAAAGTTACTTACTGCTGCAGCATTGGTGGAAAGCGCAACAAAATGCTTGGCGACATGAGCCTTGTCCCCTGCAGCGCGCATAAACCAGTCACGCGCAGAATGCGCATTGGTCATGGTTTCCTGCGTAGTGAAAGTCTTTGATGCAACAATAAACAGTGTGGTTTCCGGGGAGGCCTGCTCCAATACTTGCGCCAGATGCGTACCATCAATGTTGGAAACGAAATGCCTGCGCAGGTCGGGGCGCGCGTAATGCTTCAATGCGGTGCAAGCCATGGCAGGGCCCAGATCCGAACCGCCAATGCCGATATTGACAATATCGACAATCTTTTTGCCGGTATAACCTTTCCATTCACCAGAGCGCACTTTTTCCGTGAAGGTGCGCATTTGTGCAAGTACACGATTTACGTCCGGCATCACATCCTTGCCATCCACCATGACTGGTTTGTTGCTGCGATTGCGCAGGGCCGTGTGCAGTACGGCACGATGTTCGGTGAAATTGATCTTCTCACCCTTGAACATGCGATCGCGCCAATCCTCGATGTTACTGTCGCGAGCCAACTGGAACAGGAGTGATAACGTCTTGTCGGTAATCCTGTGCTTGGAATAATCCAGCAATAGATCGCAGGATTTCAGCGAGAATTTTTCGAATCGATCTTTATCTTGCGCAAACAGGTCGCGCATATGCAATGGGAAGATTTCGCTTTGATGCTCAGTCAGTTGTTGCCATACGGGGAAGGTAGTTGGATTTGTCATTGATAGTCTAAATGCTTGTTAATCTTAATAATTTATAGGTGGTAATGTATAGATGGCGTGCGTTAGTTTATTTTCAGCACAATTCCCGCCAATGGCGGCAGAGTGACAACCAGCGACTGGGCTTTACCCATCCAGGGCACCGGCTCGGTTGCCAGGCCGGCACCATTGCCATGATTGCTTCCGCCGTAGTATTCGGCATCGCTATTGAATAGTTCAATATAGTTAGCTGCAACCGGTGCGCCCACACGATAGCCTTCGCGCAAAACTGGTGTGAAATTTAACAGAATTAGCACAAAACTTCCATCCCTTGCTTGCCTGATATAGCTGATTATGGATTGATCCGTGTCTCTACAATCAATCCAATCAAAGCCTTGCTGCTCGAAATCCAGATCATGCAATGCTGCCTGGTTTGCATATAAATGATTCAGGTCGCGGCTGGCCCGCTGCACTCCCTGGTGCCACTTAGCGCCGGCATAAGCGCTTTCATCCAGCAGGTGCCAATCCAGGCTGCTGTTTACGTTCCATTCGCGGCCTTGCCCGAACTCATTGCCCATGAAATTCAATTTTCTGCCCGGGCTGGTGATCTGGTAAGTGAACAGCAGACGTAAATTTGCAAACTTCTGCCAGGTATCGCCAGGCATTTTGTCCAGCAACGAGCGCTTGCCATGCACGACTTCGTCATGAGAGAACGGCAGCACGAAATTTTCACTGTAGGCATATAGCTGGCCAAATGTAAGCTTGTCATGGGCATAGCGCCTGTGGACTGGGTCGTTTTCGATATAAGCCAGCGTATCGTTCATCCAGCCCATGTTCCATTTCATGGAAAATCCCAGTCCGCCCAGATAAACAGGGCGCGACACCATGGGCCATGCTGTGGATTCTTCAGCGAATGTCAGGGCGCCGGGAAAATCCTCATGTACCATGACATTCAATTGTTTCAGAAATTCAATCGCTCCCAGATTTTCGCGCCCGCCAAATTTATTGGGCAGCCATTCTCCCGGCTTGCGTGAGTAGTCGAGATACAACATTGAAGCAACGGCATCCACTCTCAAGCCATCAATATGGAACTCCGACAGCCAGTAGTGTGCGCTGGATAACAGGAAGTTACGAACCTCATTACGGTCGTAATTGAAGATGTACGTGCCCCAATCCTGATGTTCACCTATGCGAGGATCTTCATGCTCATACAAGGCCGTGCCGTCAAAGCGCGCAAGCGCCCAATCATCTTTGGGAAAGTGGCCGGGAACCCAGTCCAGGATGACGCCGATACCAGCCTGATGGCATGCGTCTACCAGGAAACGGAAGTCATCAGGGCTGCCGAATCTGTTGGTTACGCCAAAGTAACCGGTGGTCTGATAGCCCCAGGATTCATTCAAAGGATGTTCGGAAACCGGCAGCAGCTCAATGTGCGTGTAACCCATGTCCTTGACGTATGGGATCAGCTCAGCAGCCAGCTCACGATAATTGAGGAAGTGCCCATGCTCGTTGCGGCGCCATGACCCAAGATGGACCTCGTAACAGTTAAGTGCGCCATGCAGCCAGTCGGCTGCAGCTCGGGTGCGCATCCAGGGCTGATCCTGCCAGACGAACTGATCTAGCGCTGTAATCTTGGCTGAGGTGCCAGGGCGCTGTTCAAAGCTGAAGCCATAAGGGTCGGTCTTTGTCAGGATGCTACCGGTATAACGATTACGGATTTCATATTTGTATAGCTCGCCTGCATTTAGCCCCGGTATGAATATCTCCCACACCCCACTGGAGCCATGGCTGCGCATTGGATGAATGCGCCCATCCCAGCGATTGAATTTGCCAATTACACTAACACGCTCAGCATTAGGCGCCCACACTGCAAACCGTACGCCCGTAATGCCATTGCAATCGCATAATTGTGCGCCAAGCGTCTTGTAGGCCTGCATCAGGCGACCTTCACCCCACAGGTACAACTCGTCTGTGGAAAGCAGGGAGGGGCAGGAATAAGGGTCGTAGTGCTCGGCAGTTACGCCATTGTTCTCGGTGCGCAGTAAACAAGGCGCGTCAGGCGGCACGCTACCATGCCATTCATACAGGCCGTCGGCATGTTTGCGTTGTAGCATATCCCAGCCGTTCCTGGTCTTGATCCAGGCGTGCTCGGCATAAGGTAGCAAGGCTCTGAACACATGCTTGCCCTCTTCCTGGTGTAACCCGAGGTAAGAGAATGGGTCATGATGCCGCGCATCAAGAATAAGCTTAAGCTGATGTTCCTGTTTGGATTTAGGCAAAATCGATTTTGATGAGTATTTTTTTGGGCAAGCTGTAATTCTACTGGATTCTGGCTAATTATCACGCCTATAATGACTTTGAAGTGATTGATTTTGAGCTGGAACAGCCCGATTCTACGCTCTGGAGGTAGATTTGCGCAGGTAAAACTTAAATCAGGAGGGCAGTAAATGCAGCAGGATTCAACTTCTTCTCGTTTTATCAGTGCACTAACAAAGAACACGGTAGCACTCATTCTAGCAGGCGGCAGGGGCAGCCGCCTGAAACTCCTGACCAGCTGGCGAGCCAAGCCTGCTGTTCCTTTCGGCGGCAAATTCCGCATCATCGATTTCCCCCTGTCTAATTGCATGAACTCAGGCGTGCGGCGTATTGGCGTAGTAACACAGTACAAGTCGGATAGTCTTATTCGTCATATTCAACGCGGCTGGAGCTTCCTGAGCGGGGAGTTCAATGAATTCATCGATCTCCTGCCGGCCCAGCAGCGTGTTGAGGAGGAGTGGTACAAAGGTACGGCCGACGCCGTATTCCAGAATCTGGATATCCTGCGCAATTACGGTTCGGAATATGTGCTTATTCTTGCCGGCGACCATGTCTACAAGATGGATTATGGCCAAATGCTGGCAGATCATGCGCGCAACAAGGCGGATATGACCGTGGCCTGTATCAATGTTCCGATCGAGGAGGCTGTAGCCTTTGGCGTAGTGGGTGTGGATGAAACCGACCGCGTAGTCAGCTTCATAGAAAAATCTGCCAATCCAGCCCCATTGCCAGAAGACCCCAATGTGGCGTTCGCCAGCATGGGCATTTATATATTCAATGCTTCATTCCTGTATGAGCAGCTCATCAGGGATGCGGATGATGTCCATTCCTCGCACGATTTCGGGCATGACATCATTCCCTACCTAATCAGCAAATATCGCGTCTATGCCCATCGCTTCACCAACAGCTGCGTGGGCGCAACGGATGGCAATTACTATTGGCGCGATGTAGGCACGATTGATGCTTACTGGGAAGCTAACATGGAACTGACTAAGGTGATACCGGAGCTTAACCTGTACGACCGCATCTGGCCCATCTGGACCTATCAGGAACAAGTGCCGCCAGCCAAGTTCGTATTTAATGACGAGGGCCGCTGCGGCAGTGCCACGGATTCTCTGGTGTCTGGCGGTTGCGTCATCAGTGGCTCCAAGATAAACAGCTCAGTCATGTTTTCGGATGTGCGCGTGCACAGTTATTGCGATATCGAAGGCTCGGTCATTCTGCCAAATGTAGTGATTGGGCGACACGTGAAGCTGAAACGAGTGGTAATCGACAAAGGCGTGGAGATACCTGAAGGAATGCAAATTGGATTTGATCTCGATGAGGATCGCAAACGTTTTTATGTGTCGGAAAAAGGCATCACCGTAGTGACGCCGCAAATGCTGGGGACAGGGCACCATACCCGATAACTGTTTTACCTCGCCATACAGAAGGCGGAAATATCCATGATACAGATCCACACTTCATCCAGGTTTTAACGGGTTATTAATGACTGCGATAAGCTCCAAACTTTATCTCAACCTGTATTGGCATATGCACCAGCCCGATTACCGGGATACGATCACAGGGGAATATGTATTGCCCTGGACTTATCTTCATGCCATCAAGGACTACAGCGATATGGCATATCATCTGGAGGCAAACCCCGCAGCCCGTGTCACGTTCAATTTTGTTCCGGTGCTGCTGGAGCAACTCGAAGACTATAGCCTGCAATTCAAGACGGGCACTATTCGCGACCCTTTGCTGGCCCTGCTCGGCAACGCAAACCTTGACGACATTTCTCCTGAGCAGTGCCGGCTGATTATTGATAGCTGCTTCAAGAGCCATCATGAAAAAATGCTGGAGCCGTTTGCTTATTACCAGCGTCTTTATCGCATTTTTCATATGCTGGAATCTGAGCTGGAGTCGCCGTTCAATTACCTTTCAGTTCAATACAAGGCCGATCTGCTGGTGTGGTATCACTTGGCATGGACCGGGGAGAGTGTCCGTCGCTCAAGCAAACTGGTGCAAGCACTGATGCGCAAGGGCAGCCAGTTCACCCTGCAGGAGCGTATGGATTTGTTTGAGCTGATAGGAGAGTTGATCAGCGGCCTGATCCCGCGTTATAGAAAGCTGCAAAAAAAAGGCTGCATAGAAATATCCACCACGCCTTACTACCACCCGATCCTGCCCCTGTTATTGGACTTTGAATCTGCGCACGATGCCATGCCTTTTGCGCCGTTACCCGCCTGTGCCAAATATCCCGGCGGGAAATCGAGGGCAGAGGCGCATATAGAACAGGCCCAGTCTTATCATGAAAAACGCTTTGGAGAGTCACCCAAAGGCATGTGGCCGGCCGAGGGCGGGGTCTCCCATGCTGCATTGTCCCTGATGGCCGAGCGCGGAGTGCAATGGGCTGCCAGCGGCGAGGGGGTACTGTCGAACAGCCTGGGTAAATCTTTTGGTGATGCACCTTTACCTGCACGCGAAGAGTATTTATATAAACCTTATCGCGTGACAGATGGTACGCATGACATTACCTGCTTCTTCCGCGATGACCGCCTGTCGGACAGGATAGGTTTTGAGTATGCCAAAGTGCACTCGGAGGATGCTGTCAGGGATTTTATCCAGGCACTGGAGCATATCCACCAGGCAAACCAGAGTGGGCGTAACCCCGTTGTCAGCGTCATTCTCGATGGTGAAAATGCATGGGAATATTACCCGTATAACGGTTATTACTTCCTTACCGAGTTATACCAGGCATTGGTGGAGCATCCGGATATCGAGATGACTACTTTTAGCGACATCACGGAAAAATGCAAAAACAGTGAAGCCATCGAGCTTAATACCTTACCTGCGATCTCTGCCGGCAGTTGGGTGTATGGCAGTTTCAGTACCTGGATAGGCTCGGCAGAGAAAAATCTGGGCTGGGACCTGCTGTGTGAAGCCAAAAAGAATTATGACAAAGTAATGCAAGCTGGCACACTTAACGCAGAAGAGCGAACTGCCTGCGAGCATCAATTATCGGTCTGCGAAGGGTCGGACTGGTTCTGGTGGTTCGGCGATTACAATTCTGCCGTCAGCGTGGATAGCTTCGACCGCTTGTACCGGCGCAATCTCGGTAATTTATATCGCTTGCTAAAGCTGCCAGCCCCGGAAGCACTGGAAATACCGGTCAGCACAGGCAATGGGGACCTGGATGGCGGTGGTGCCATGCGTCGCGGACAGGAGCTTACTTGATGATTTCTGATAACTTCTACATTAAAGAGCAGAGCCTTGGCTAAAACTGTTGCCTTATTACTGGGTGTCCACGCGCATCAACCAGTGGGCAATTTTGAATCCGTGCTGGACGATGCCCATGTGCGTTGTTATGGGCCGTTTCTGCGCGTATTGCATCAGTATCCGGAATTCAAATTCGCCATCCATATCAGCGGCTGGTTGTTGGAATACCTGCTCAACCATTACCCGGAAGATTTGGCCTTGCTCAAGGACATGGTACAGCGCGGGCAGACGGAGTTGTTTGGCGCAGGCTTTACCGAGCCGGTGCTGGCAGCGATCCCTGCGCTTGACCGGGTCGGGCAGATCACCCAGTTATCCAGTTTCCTCAAGCAGCACCTTGGCGAATTACCGCACGGGGCATGGCTCACAGAGCGTGTCTGGGAGGCAACAGTGGTGCCGGCCCTGGTGAAGGCCGGAATCCAGTATGTGACAGTGGACGACTACCATTTCATGTGCACGGGAAAAGCCCGGACATTGGATGGTTATTACACCACCGAGGAAGATAATTTCCATATAGACCTGTTCCCGATCTCCGAAGCCCTGCGCTATCGCATGCCATTCTCACCGGCCGACGAAGCGGTGAGCTATCTGGAAAGCCTGGCTGATGAGAGCAAACAGGCTGCCGCCATCTATTTTGACGATATCGAAAAATTCGGTATCTGGCCGGAAACCTATGAGTGGGTCTATGAGCGCGGCTGGCTGCGCAACTTTATCGAGGGCGTGCTGAATTCCAGCATCGTGAAGCCCATGCGCTACTGCGATTACCATGCCATGGCCAAGACACGCGGTATTGTCTATCTGCCCACAGCGTCATATATCGAAATGAACGAATGGACGCTGCCGGTGCTGGCCGCTCACCATTATGCCGATCTGGTCGACCAGGAAAAATACGCCAATCGCTACGAGCAGAACAAGCCCTATATACGCGGCGGCATCTGGCGTAATTTCTTCATGCGTTACCCGGAATCCAACTGGATGCATAAGCGCATGCTGAGTTTATCTGCACGCTATCATGCACTGCCGGATAACCGGAAAACAGCGGAGATGCTGAAAGTGCTGTACGAAGCGCAGGCGAACGATGCTTACTGGCACGGGTTGTTTGGCGGCCTGTACCTGCCGCACCTGCGCAGGGCCATCTACAATGCGATGCTTACGCTGGAAACCTTGCTGGATGCCATTACACCGCGCCCGGTCAAAATACTCATCGACCTGGACATGGATGGTTGCACCGAGGCCTTCCTGCAGAATGGTGAAACCCAGGCAGTAGCAAGGCTGGATGGCTCGGCTTCCATCTGCGAATTCGATAGCTACAAATTACGGCATAACTTCGGCGATACTTTTACGCGTCAGGAAGAGCATTACCACCGCAAGGTAAACGCGCAATCCGGATCCGCTCATGCCCCCAGCGGGGACGGCATCGCCAATCCGCATGAATGCATGAGTTCCAAGCATGAAATTACACAAGCCGACCTAGCGGTGGATGAGTATCGAAAAACCCTGTTCAACGACTTCTGGATTGGCGCAGAAGGCGCCAGCCAGAGATTGCGCTATCGTCCGCCGGTTTCCAGCAAGGCTACGCTGGAATTCAGCGCGACACTTGAAGGCGGCGGAACACGCGGGGGCAAGGTGCAGAAGAAGATAGCATTGTCGAAAAATACCCTGGTGGTCAGCTACGAGTTCGCACAATTGCCTGAGGGCGCCTTCAAGGTCGAAATCAATCTGGCCATGCCGAGCTGCGACGGGCCTGCCGGATTTTTCCGCGTGGGCAAGGGCATCCATGGGGGATTCGGCCAGGTGCTTGAGTTGGCAAACCTCAAGCATCTTGAGCTGGAAGATGGCGTGCTAGGCGGAGTAGTGCATCTGCGCAGTAATATCGCCTGCAACCTGACTAGCCGTCCACATTTCAGCGTGTCCCAATCGGAAGCTGGCTTTGAGAAGATCATGCAGGCAGTCACTCTGGAGCTGCAATGGCCCGCCGAGGCTTTGAAAGATAGCCTGCAGGTAAAAATTGATATCACATAAGTTATTGTAAATCAGTTATATGGAATCAATACTTAAACTGATATGTCACTAATTGCCGGGATGGATGTTGGCGGTACCAACCTGCGGGTTGGTGTAGTGGATGGCCTGAAGGTCATCTACGAAAAGCGTATTACTGCCGACTTTTCCGAGCTGTGTCGGAGTAATTCGCCCGAAGTCGCGTGGCAGCAGATTATCCGCCTTGTCAGCGCGCTGTTGAACGAAGCCTTGCAGCAGTTCCCGCAGCTCGCTTCTATCGGTATCGGCTTCCCAGGGTTCATTGATCCTGCAAATGGTTTTATATCCCAATCGCCCAATCTGCCGGGGCTGTCGAATGTCGATTTGGCCGGAGACCTGGCGCGCGCGATCAATAGGCCGATAACGGTTGAGAATGATGCATTGGCGGCGGCCTACGGCGAATTCAGGCTGAACCGCAGCTCAGGATCTGGCACAGGTGGCCTGATCTATATCGGCCTGGGTACAGGTGTTGGCGGCGGGCTCGTTTATGCGAACCGGCCTTTTGCCGGCGAACATGGCGTGGCCATGGAAATCGGTCACCTCATTGTGGAGCCGCTTGATGTAAACCCAAAAGCTAGGGCCTGTGGCTGCGACAATCACGGCTGCCTGGAGCAGTACGCGTCTGCCACCGGCATTACCCTTAGCTATGCGGAGTCCAGTGGCAAGACGCTGGAAGCCAGGCGCATCTCTGAACTGGCGGAAGCCGGCGACCAGCATGCGCTGGCTGCCTTTTCCATCGCCGGGAGCAGGCTAGGTCAGGCGCTGGCGCACATCCTTAAGGTTGTTGATATCAGCCACGTCGTTATCGGCGGTGGCATGAGCCCATCATGGCCGTTGATGCAGCCCGCTTTTGAGCAGCGATTGCAGGCCGACCTGATCGCTGTACTACGTAACAAGATCAACATTCAAATCTCCAGCAATGACGACCAGGCTGGCATCATCGGTGCAGCCTTGTTATCCAGGCTTGCTCTTGAGCCTGGCGTACCCATAACGTAACGATACTGACATAAATGCGCTGTAGTCTTGCCGACAGGGGAGACTACATGACTGATTTAGCCTATACGCATGAAGCAGACAACAAAACCGACAGCGTAGACTGGGGCGCGAATTTGGTGCTGGCAGCCGGCAATAGTGATGCCTCCCGGCAGAAGCTGTTTCCGCTATTGCGCGACATCATCAGGCAACGCAAGTTAACCGCTTTATTCCAGCCTATTATCAATATCGATGATGCCACTATCTTTGGCCATGAAGGTTTGATCAGGGGGCCGGCTAACTGCCGGCTGCATGCGCCTCTGGACTTGTTCGAAGAGGCCAGGGTGCATAAGGTATCTGTTGAGGTGGAGCATTTGAGCCGGCAGATAGTGCTTGAGTCCTTTGCCCGCTCTACCAGCCCTTGCAAGCTGTTCCTGAATGTCAGCCCTGAGTGCTTTATGCAACCAAGGGCGGCCAGGGGATCAACGCTTGCCTATATTCATCAGTTGGGCCTGGATCCGCACAATGTTGTGATTGAGCTCACCGAAAGCTCGCCTACTTACGATTACGATTTGTTGCGCAAGGCCGCCGAGTATTACCGTAACATGGGATTTGAAATCGCTATGGATGACCTGGGCGAAGGATTTTCCAGCCTACGCCTGTGGTCTGAATTGCGCCCGGATTATGTCAAGATCGACAAGCATTTCATCCATGATATTAATGCGGATCCGATCAAAATTGAGTTCGTCAGGTCGATACAGCAGATAGCGCAGAACTCGGGTGCCAGAGTCATTGCGGAAGGCATAGAAACGCGGGCTGAGCTGGTCATAATAAAGGATTTGAATATTGCCTATGGCCAGGGCCATTTTCTCGGTCGACCGCTGCCGCACCCGATTGAGGAGCTTGCTGCCGAGTTGGATACCGTGCTGCGCAAAAGGCTCGTCAGCGTTTATTCCGGCACAGCCGCCACCCTCCGTAAACGCGGCACCATTACCAAGCTCGTAAAGTATGTGCCGCCTGTCGCACCGGAGACTTCCAATGACCGGGTTTACGAGATATTTGAGAGCAATCCGGCCCTCTACTCGCTACCGGTGGTGCGGCATGGATTGCCGGTCGGTCTCATCAGTCGCTACACCATGATCGATCACTTTGCTAGGCCATATACGCGTGAGTTATACGGCAAGAAAACCTGCGATGTCTTTATGGATGCGCAACCGCTCATCGTTGAAAAAAATATGAGCCTGCATGAGCTGAGCGACTTGATAACGCACATGGAGCCGCACCATCTGTCGAATGGCTTCATCGTCACGGATGCAGCCAGCTATCTCGGCATGGGCAGCGGTCATGCGCTGCTACAGGAAATAACCGAGATGCAAATCAAGGCAGCGCGCTACGCCAATCCATTGACCATGCTTCCCGGCAATGTCCCGGTAAGCGAGCATCTAGATCGCCTCTTGGATCGCGGGATTACATTCTGGGCGTGTTATTGCGACTTGGACAATTTCAAGCCGTTTAACGATGCGTATGGGTTCCGGCGCGGCGATGAGATGATCCAGTTCTGCGGTAAATTGTTAAGTAGTGCCGTGGTGAGCGAGATTGACTTTGTCGGCCACATTGGCGGCGATGATTTTATCCTGATCTTCCAGAGCGAGGACTGGGAGGCGCGCTGCGCAAAGATACTGGATATGGTGGAGCAGACCATGCCGGATTTTTATGACGTGGAGGACAGGAAAAACGGCATTACCAGCGAAGACCGTCAGGGCAAAAAAGTCTGCTACCCGCTAGTCAGCATATCTATCGGCGTGGTCAAGATAGAACACGCCATGTTCACCAGCCATCATGAAGTTTCTGCGGCCATCGCTTCGGCAAAGAAGCAGGCCAAGGCATTTCCCGGCAATAGCCTGTTCCTTGAGCGCCGGATGCAGGCCACCGCTCACGCCATGCCGGAAAGCTGCTAGGCCTGCTGCAGCTTCAATACTTTCTGATCCGGTAGCTGGGAGATCACCTGGCAGGCAAGCGTGCTGATATATGGAAGCGACTGTAGTGCCAGCATCATCACCCAAAGCTGTGCATCGATGTTATTAAACCCGCGCGTCATGAGCATGCCTGCACTGCACAGGATCAGCGCCAGCAATAGCAGGGACTCTTCACGTATCGGGCTGAACAAGGTTTTTTTGCCCGCATTTTTACCTTTGGCTGTCGGCTTGAAGATGCCGTCGCGCCGGATTAGGCCCATGAATACACCGCGCGCAATGGCGTGCGATAGCCCCAGACTGGCGAGCGATGCGCCAAAGATGTCAGCCCAGCTGCAACGCATGGTTTTGCGATAAAGCACAGGCCCCAGCGCACCCTTGACCAGCAGGAAGCACAGGATAGGTGTGAGCATGATCGCCACGGGCAGGCTGAATGATTTGGGAAAAGCCAGCATGGCAAGTGTCCAGCCGATCGATCCCAACGCAAAGAAAAGCTGTAGTGCATCGCCCAGCCAGCCAAACCAGCCGGTCAGGAAGTGATAGCGTTGGCCGAAGCTGAGGCTGGAGCGTCCCAGAAGCTTGGGCAGGTGATGCTTGATGATCTGCATTGCGCCAAACGCCCAGCGGAAACGCTGCGACTTCAACGCATTGAAATCCGATGGCGTCAGGCCCCGCCCAAAAGTTTCATCCACATAGCGCAGGTCGTAGCCATTTTCCAGCAGGCGCAAGCCCAGTTCGGTGTCTTCGCAGATGCACCACTCGGACCAGCCACCCACAGCCTGCAAGGCCTGGTTGCGCACCAAGGTCATGGTGCCGTGCTGGATCAGTGCATTGCGCTCATGCCTGTGGTGCATGCCGATGCGGAAGAACCCCTCAAATTCCCAGTTGCTCATGCGCCGGAAAAAATTATTCTCCCAATCGCGATGTGCCTGCGGCGCCTGTACCACAGCGACCTCGGCATCGCAGAAGTGCGGCACAAGGGCGCCCAGCCAATCAGGCGTGACGACGTAGTCGGCATCGACCACACCAATGACCTGCGCTCTGGGGCTAGTCTGCTGCAAGGCGAAATTGAGTGCACCGGCCTTGAACCCCGGCCATTTTGGCAGGTGGAAGAAGCGGAAATTATCAGGAAGTGCTGCCATGTAGGCTTCGACTGGCTTCCACAGCGCTTCGTCACGGGTGTTGTTATCCACAACGATCACCTCAAAATGGGTGTAATCAAGCTGGGCCAGACTGGCTATGGTGGCTATCACCATTTCCGGCGGCTCGTTGTAGCAGGCCAGATGTACCGAGACAAACAACTCGTGCTCGGCAGTTACCGGCTTCGCGCGCTTGAAGGCGCGCACCCAGCCGCCCTTGAACATGACTTCACTGAATTCCACGCCATATATCATGAGTACGGCAGAAGTCAGCCCCATGCCTATGATGAGGCCGATGAGCACGATGATATCGCGCAAGGTGTAGTAGTAGTCACCCGGAAGATTCCAGGCGATGACCAGCGTCGTGATACAGGCTTGCAGCAAGACGGCGAGTGAAATGCGCCCGCCAAAGCGCCAATGGCGGAACCTGAAGCCAATGAACAGGATGGGCAGGAAGGCGAGTGCAGTGGCCCATGCGGCTTTTTCGATCCAGCGGGTATCCTTGGCGACTGCCCCATGCAGCGAATATTTCTCATTGCGCTCGGCATCGAACATGCCCCAATAGGGGCCGGCCCAGCCTTCCACATTGGTTTTCCAGGGCTGGTCAAAAGCTTCCATCAGGTAATAATCGTAGTTGCTACGCGCTGCTTTGCTGAGGAATTCGCGCACGAAGTGTGCCTGATTCACCCTGGAGGCCACAGAGGCACCAATAGCCGGGCCGCGGCTGGGCCAGCCGATTTCGGTAATGACAATACGCTTGCGCGGGTAAGCATCCATCAGCTCCTTATAGCGCTCGAACGCATAGTCAACGGCCTTATCCACCGGCAGTCCTTCATGGTATGGCAGCAAATGCACAGCGATGTAATCCACATGCTTGACCAGATCGGGGTTTTTCAACCAGACATGCCAAGGCTCGGCTGTGGAGACCGGCAACTTGATGGATGCGCGTACATCATCGAGATAGCGCGTAAGTTCTTCTTCGGTAAGGTCTCCGCGCAGCAAGACCTCATTGCCGACGATGACACGCTCGATGTGCGGGTACTGTGCTACTTTGGCCTTTAGCGCCTCGACTTCGCGCTGATTGGCAAAACTGTCAGCGTTGAGCCAGGCGCCGGCCGTTATACGCATACCGAGATTGGAGGCGAGGGCGACTACTTCAGGGTTCTCCAGCGAACTGTAGGTGCGGATACGGTCGGTATAGGGTAATAACAGCCGCAGGTCTTTGACCAGTTCTGCTGTGCTTGGATACTGCTTATCCAATGGGCTCTGGCCAAGCTGGTATCCGCTGTAGGCAAAACCGTTGACTATGGGCGGCGCATCCATGAGGGGCAAGGCACGGTTCGCTGCTGCCCAGATGGCAAAATGAACCAGTGCAATGCCCAGTGCAAAAAATATTGGTTTTGAATAATGCTTGATAGAGCTAATGGTCAGGTTCATAAATTCATTTTAGGCAGAAGGGGTGCGCTTGGGCCATGTAGCGCAGGCGAGCACGATGACGAGCCCGGCCCAAAGTAGCGCATGCATATTGTCAGGCTCCATGGCAGCGCAGGCAAGGGCTGCCGATATGGCGATGGCGTTGATGACATAAAAGCCTCGCCAGCCAGTGCGTGTACCGGTTTTGGTGAGCCACAGTCCTGGCGCCAATTGCAGGATGGGCAGGGCATAAAGCACTACCGGGAAATCGCGGTAACGGCCATCAATCAGCAGCAGGCCACTCGCTATGGCAGCGCCTATGGCCAAGACTATCAGGCAGATTTTGATCATGGAACAAGCGCGGCCCTGTAATGATGCTTTCCACAGTAAAGGAAGGCTGAGCAGACCGAGCCAGCCAACAACGACTATTCCCCCCAATGCTATCCATTCTGTCAGGTCGCGGCATGCTGCTATCAAATATTGGATCTGTAGCAGGCCAATTACCGCCATGAGCGCGCCGAGGCTGGCTGCGCCCAGCAGTGCCGCAGGCCTGCGCTCCCCTTGTGCCAACGCAAATCCGCTGAGCAGCAGCAGGCCAAGCAACCCGATACCCAGCGGCAGCCAGCCATCATGCCGTTCAGCCACTGGCCCGCTAAAGCCGAACTTGGGCTGCAAATCGCTATCGTAAAGCCCCCAGTAGCCGCCTACGGCACCCTCTAGCAGGCGCTTCCATGGCTGGTCTATGGCTTCGATGACGTTATAGTTCCAGTCCTGCTGCCGGGCCAGTTGCAGGAATTCGCGCAAATAGCGCGCCTGGTTCAACAGGCTAGGGGCCGATGGCCCACGCTGCCGGCCTACGCTAGGCCAGCCGGTCTCACCGATGAGCAGTGGCTTGCTGAAATTGCTTTTAAGCTTATCCATGACGAATTGCACATGCTGCATGGCATTGGTCACCGATTGCGGGTCGTCTTCCCAATAAGGCAGGACATGTACGGTGACGAAGTCGACAGATTTTTCCAGATTCTTGTGCTTGAGCCAGAACTCCCATACATCCGCGTAAGTCACGGGTACGCTGGTTTCGCTCTTTGCGCGATCGAGGTAAGCCGCAATTGTGGCCTCGGTCTGCTCGCGACGCAGCAGCACCTCGTTGCCGACTACCAGCGCCTTGATCGTGTCCGGATATTGATTGGCAAGCCTGATAGCCAGCGCCAGTTCTTTT
Organism: uncultured Methylophilaceae bacterium; assembly: GCA_964494575.1. Taxonomy (GTDB): domain Bacteria; phylum Pseudomonadota; class Gammaproteobacteria; order Burkholderiales; family Methylophilaceae; genus JBCKUK01. Next base: position 29,656 of record CAZBSR010000002.1, read on the forward strand.
TCATTATCGGCCGGGGTCCAGCCTATCCACGCGCCCAGTAGTACCTTGAGGCCCAGTCTGGATGCGGCTTGCGGCACATAATCCAGGCCTTGCCCCACAGAGTAAATGCGCACGCACTGCGAGTGCTTTGCCAGCAGCGCCAGATCATGATCTATCTGCGCAGTGCTGATGATGGTGCCGTGCAGGAAAGGGCTCTGGCCTTTGCCGTAATAAGGTGCGTAAGAGACGCATTGCAACTTGCCGTCAGCCGCCAGTCGAGGCTCTGCGAGGGCGACGTCCTGGTTCTGCTGCCAGAACCAGACGGCCAGCAGTCCCAATAGAATCAGGTTAAAAAGAACATCGCGCCACAGGGGTTTAACTGGGAGCGCTTTGACAGGGGTTTGTTGGCTGGGAATTGGGGGTTGCATATTCGGGAGAGGGTACGGGCCTGTCAGGGATGCTTTGACTTGCAGATGCTTAAGTGATGGCAGCTGAAATAATGGCGAAGGCGTCATGATAAAGCAGTGACAAGGCAATGACAAAAATGATTGTGCGTAAGTGCGTTTTGCCCAGCCGCTACCGCCCTACAATACGTTACAATGGACGCCGTTTAAGGATTTAAGAGATTTGCATGAAAAGAATTGTTTTACTGGCGGCCATGCTCGCGGTTACGGGCACTGTTCAGGCCAAACCCGCCTTTACCGGCAACAACTACAGCGGAGTCTATAACTGCAAGGGTGCCAATGACCAGGTTGGGGATTACGAAGTCACGGTGACGCTGAGACTGAACCGTGCAAGCAGTTATGGGAAATTCGGTGCCTATGAGTACCAGACTGAAACCGTGAATTCGACGGTATATCGCGGCCTGGCTGCCGCCAGGGGCAACCAGATCTCCATCAGTTTTGAATTCAATGACAGAGGTGTGGTTGAGCACAGCATCGGCGTTGCCACCATGCAAAAAACCAGGGGCCTGTGGAATTTTCGCAAATACTATTACGAGCCTGATGCCAATGGCGGTAATTACGGCAACGAATACTGCATCATCGATCGCGCTAAAACAGCCAAAAAATTCGCTTTATAGTACGTCGCCCCAGCAGGTAATCACAAAGGCATAATCACATCGCCGCGCGCCGGCTGCATGCCATATTCGGCCAGCAGCCGAAGGAATTCGGGGCTGGCCAGCACTTGATATTCCTGTAACCGGGCGCTGTAGATAGGATCATGGGCGTTCTCCGGGGATGGAGCCGCCGATAACGCCGGATGGCACATCAACGCGCATACGCCATCATGTTTTTTTGCTGCCTGGAGCCACGCAGCCAGCCTGCTGCGGTAATCGTCCGCTTCACCATCAAATCCATACACGCCCAATAGGCTATCGCTGTAGCGCAATCCGGATCTCCGTGCGTTTTTAAGTAATCGATGTGCGCCGAGCAGGTTCAGGATAATGGGTTTGAGGCCCTTTCCAGGCGGCCGCGAGACGCGCAGCCAGGGTAGCTTCCCTGCTGCATACCTGCGCGTAATGATATACAGCAGGGCCTGACGGATTTGCGGCAGCTGGTGTACGTGCTGGTGACCGTCTATATAGTCAGGCGCTGTTCCCAGCGCATCTTCAAACCGGTCCAGCTGATGGCTGATGCTGCGGTGTATCGCCTGGGCCGAGAGGCTGCGGCATAAACTGCGTGCAATCAGCACCGGCAAGGGGTGCCGTGCAGGTTGTGCATATTGCGTGAAATCGAGGTGCAG
>CAZBSR010000003.1:0-28315 GCA_964494575.1 uncultured Methylophilaceae bacterium
ATCATCCTGACCGTTATGTCGTGGTCAAAGGCGACACCTTATGGGACATTTCGGGCAAATTCCTTAAAGACCCATGGCAATGGCCCAAGGTATGGAAAATGAACCGTACCGAGATCAAAAATCCGCATCGAATTTATCCCGGTGATGTTGTAGTGCTCGATACCAGCAGCGGCTCGCCCGAATTCCGCCTGTTGCGCGAAACGGTCACGCTGGAACCCGGAGTACGTGAAGAGGCGCTTGAGAAAGCAGCCATACCGACCATATCGCCCAATATTATCGAGCCATTCCTGAGCCAGCCCCTGGTGGTTGATAGAGATGCGCTTGAGGACAAGGCCACCATCATCGGTGGGCCGGAGAACAGGCTGGTATTAAGCCCAGGCACCAAGATATATGTTGATAAAATCGAGGAAGGCGACGGTCTTTTCTGGAATATTTATCGTGACGGGAAAACATTGGTTGATCCTATATCGAAGGAAATCCTCGGCGTTGAAGCGATTTATCTGGGCGATGCCAGAGTCACCCAATACGGGGAACCCGCAAGCGCAGAGATTGTGCGTGCAAAAGAGGAGATATTCAAAGACGATAAATTGCTGCCCGCCTCAGATGCCCTGGCAACGAATTTTGTGCCGCGCGCTCCGGACGACCAGATAGAGGGGCACATTCTTTCGATCTACAGCGGTGTCGCAGAAGCCGGCACTAATGCGATCGTGACCTTGAATCGCGGTAGCGATGACAGCCTGGAAAATGGTCATGTACTGGCGATTTACCGTGAAGGGAAAGTCATCAAGAAGTCGAAGGAGAAAATAAACGCCATCGAACACGATATGGAAGAACTCAAGAACAACGAATCCCCCACAGTCGAAGAAGCCACGGTCGAAGATAGTGAAACTGCCGATGCGGGCAAGGGCGAAGCTCTTGATTACCGTGTGACCAAGCTGCCGGACGAACGTGTCGGCCTGCTCATGATATTCCGCACCTTCAATCGCATTTCTTATGGCCTGGTCATGCAAGCCTCCGAACCGATCAATGTTCTGGATCTGGTAAAAACTCCCTAGATATGGCTTTGGTGTCCGCCGCCAGCCAGGATGCGGCATTATCAGACATCACACCGCTGGATGACGCGGCGCTATGGGTATCTCTCAGTTATATTCATGGGTTAGGCGGACAGGGTTTCTGTCAGCTCCTGCGCGCTTTTGGCGATCCTGCTGCCATATATGCCGCCTCATTTAGCCAGCTATGTACCGTCGTAGCCAAACCGGTTGCCCGCTTGATCAATGCAGGGCCCGATCGCGATGCCATCGCTCCTGCCATGCAATGGTTGCAGGATCCGGCGAACCACCTCATCACGCTGGCCGATAGCGATTACCCACAAGCCTTGCTGGAAATTTCCGACCCACCTCCGCTAATCTACGCCAAGGGTCAGCTACAGTGGTTAAATACGCGAGGCATTGCCGTGGTAGGCAGTCGCAATGCCAGCACCCAGGGAGAGAAAAACGCCGAAGACTTTTCTCAGGCCCTATGCCAGCATGGATACACCATCATCAGCGGCATGGCACTGGGCATTGATGGCGCGGCCCATCGCGGAGCACTTAAGGCCAATGGCGCCACCATTGCAGTAGTCGGCACCGGCCTGGATATCGTCTATCCATCCAGGCATCGTGATCTGGCGCATCAAATCGTCGAGCGCGGGGTCATCATTTCCGAATTCCCCCTTGGCACGCCCTCCCTTGCACAGAATTTTCCGCGTCGCAATCGCCTCATTAGCGGCTTGAGCGTAGGCTGCCTGGTGGTCGAAGCGAACATTCAAAGCGGCTCGCTTATCACCGCACGGCTTGCGGGGGAACAGGGACGGGAGGTTTTCGCCATCCCCGGTTCCATCCACTCCCCACTGTCCAAGGGCTGCCATCAATTGATCAAGCAAGGCGCAAAACTGGTGGATAGCATCCAGGACATCGTGGATGAAGTTGGTGGTACCGTTTCGGCAACACCGGGCAGCCTGCCTGCCTCTGCAGAAGCCCATCCGCTGCTGGATTGCATGGGTTACGACCCGGTCAGCATGGAATCGCTGGTGGAACGCAGCGGCTTGACGAGCGATAACCTTTCCGCCATGCTATTAGTGCTGGAGTTGGAAAATAAGGTCGCTTCCCTGCCGGGAGGACGTTACCAGCGAATCACCTAACCCTGCCACCCTATTTAGGAGATTCCATGTTCGAAGTCTTGGTGTACATGTTTGAAAACTACTTTGAAGCGGACATTCGTCCGGATCAGAATACTTTATCCAAAGAACTATTTGCCGCAGGTTTCGATCAGGAAGATATCAATGGCGCTTTTGACTGGTTCAGCGCCCTGGAGGAAATGACCCAGAAAGCAGATGCTTCAGCCGCCGGCCATGGCTTGGGCTTCCGTGTATATGCAGACGTGGAAACAGAGAAAATCAGCTCCGAAAGCCTGAGCTTCATGATGTTTCTGGAGCAGGCCAAAATCCTTAACCCCGCTCAGCGCGAACTGGTAATCGACCGTGCCATGGCGCTGCCACAGCCTGAAGTCAGCATTGAAGAAACACGCTGGATCGTACTGATGGCTTTATGGAACCAGGGCAAGGCCAACGACTACCTGTTCGTTGAGGATGCCGTCTTCAACGAAAGCCGCCCTACTCTGCACTAAAAATAACGCCAGCTTCGACTGGCGTTATTTTTTTACAGGCTCAGCTTGCTGAAGGCCTAGCCGTTGAACGATGGTGGAAATGATCCCTGCCTGATTCAGTGTGTAAAAATGCAGGCCCGGTGCACCGCCGACGAGTAGCTGTTCGCATAAGTCGGTTACCACGTCCATGCCCAATGACCGCAGAGAAGCCAGATCATCACCGTAATCCTGCAGTCTTGCACGCAGCCACCGCGGAATCTCCGCCCCACATACGTTTGAAAACCGTGACAGTTGCGTATAGTTGTAAATAGGCATCACCCCTGGAACAATCGGGATATCTATACCCAAAGTACCGCACTGATCCATAAAGCGGAAATAGGCATCGGTATTGTAAAAATATTGCGTTATCGCCGCATTCGCACCCGCATCTATCTTGGTTTTGAAATGCTGCAAGTCAGCACCTGCCGATTGCGCCTCGGGGTGGACTTCGGGATAAGCCGCCACTTCTATCTCGAACCAGTCTCCGGCTTCCTGCCGGATAAAAGCTACCAATTCATTGGCATAGCGAAAATCTCCAGCACTAACCTCACCCGATGGGATATCTCCGCGCAGCGCCACCAGATGGCGTATCCCGCTACGGCGATATTCTTGCAGCAGGTCGCGTATCTCGTCCTTGCTCGAAGAAATACAGGAAATATGTGGCGCGGCCTCGAAGCCTTCGGCTTGTATTTCCAGCACGGTTTCCCTGGTGCGATCGCGCGTGGAGCCGCCTGCGCCAAATGTCACCGAAAAGAATTGCGGGCGCAATTGTGCCAGCTGCTTGCGTGTTTCACGTAGCTTGGCTATGCCTTCCGCTGTTTTCGGCGGGAAAAATTCAAAACTGATGACGGGCTGCTTGTTCAATTTTTACCTTTTAATCCTTGCCACCTAATACCAGCGCAGTCAGCGCCCACGAAATCAGGCTATACAGGATCGCACCCAATATGCCTGACAACAGGCTTTGCACTTCAAAGCCTTGCAGCAGATGGCCGACCAGAAAGAACAGCAGGCCATTGATGACAAAAATGAACAGACCCAGAGTCAACACTGTGACAGGCAAGGTAAGCAATACCAACACGGGCCGGATCAGCACATTGAACAATCCGATCACAGCGGCGGCGATGAGCGCCGCGCCAAAACCCGTTACATTGATGGAAGGCATTAAATAAGCTACAGCCAGCAAGGCAAGCGCATTCAGTAGCCAGACAATAAGCAGTTTCATGATTGCATCCCCTTCTTAGAAGTTAATAGCGATAATGCTCCGGCTTGTAAGGACCATCCGCAGATACGCCAATATAGGCTGCCTGCTGATCCGTCAATCGGCTTAACTGGGCATTGAGTTTCTTCAATTGCAGCACAGCCACTTTTTCATCCAGGTGTTTCGGTAAAGTGTAGACGCCCACCGGATAATTTGCAGGGTTACTGAAAAGCTCTATCTGGGCAATAGTCTGATTGGCAAAGGACGAGCTCATGACATAACTCGGATGGCCCGTGCCGCAGCCAAGATTCACCAGGCGGCCTTTGGCCAGCAGGATGATCCTCTTCCCATCGGGGAAAATCACATGATCAACCTGCGGCTTGATTTCGTCCCACTCGTAATTTTCCAGCGACGCGACGTCGATTTCGTTATCGAAGTGGCCGATGTTACAGACGATAGCCTGATCCTTCATATTCTTCATGTGCTCATGGGTGATCACATGATAGTTGCCGGTAGCAGTAACAAAAATATCGGCATGCTCTGCTGCATAATCCATGGTGACTACGCGATAGCCTTCCATGGCAGCCTGCAGGGCACAGATCGGGTCGATCTCGGTTACCCAGACCTGCGCTGAAAGTGCGCGTAATGCCTGGGCAGAGCCCTTGCCAACATCACCGTAACCCGCAACCACAGCCACCTTACCCGCGATCATGACGTCTGTTGCGCGCTTGATGGCATCCACCAGCGACTCGCGGCAACCGTACAGATTGTCGAACTTGGACTTGGTCACCGAATCGTTGACGTTGATTGCAGGAAATGCCAGGCGGCCTTCCTTATGCATCTGGTACAGGCGGTGCACACCGGTGGTAGTCTCTTCAGTCACGCCGACGATTTTGGACAGCCGTGTGGAATACCATTTTGGATCGACAGCCAGCTTGGCCTTGATGGAATTAAACAGGTGGGTTTCCTCTTCCGATCCCGGATTACTCAGCAGCGAAGCATCACTTTCGGCCTTACTGCCGAGATGCAGCAGCAGGGTAGCGTCACCGCCATCGTCCAGGATCATATTGCTGTAACCACTGTCCGGCCATTCGAAAATGCGGTGGGTGTAATCCCAGTAGTCTTCCAGGGTTTCGCCCTTAACGGCGAATACCGCCGTACCGTCGGCTGCAATTGCGGCTGCTGCATGATCCTGCGTGGAGTAAATATTGCACGATGCCCAGCGCACTTCTGCTCCCAGGTCTTTCAGGGTTTCGATAAGCACGGCAGTCTGGATGGTCATATGCAGGGAGCCGGTAATACGCGCACCACGCAGCGGCTTGAGTACTGCGTATTCTTCGCGAATAGCCATCAGGCCCGGCATTTCCGTCTCGGCGATCGCAATTTCCTTGCGGCCCCAGGCAGCCAGGTTTAAATCGGCAATCACATAATCTTTGGTGGATTTTTTAACATCAGCCACAGTATTCATTTCAATATCCTTGAATGGTGTGGCCGGAGGGAAGGGCAGGAACGCTCGGCGCCTGTTTCATCCATTTCCCGTGCCCGGCACGAATTAAAATAGATGAACGCCGTTCACAAAGCTGAATCACGCTTTGTAAAACCGAGCCTGGGGCAGAAAGTCTGCCTCGCAACGTTCCTCGGTTTATAAATTAGTTAAGTGTTGAATTATAAGGTTAAATTAAAATTTAACCAAATTGCTGCTGCTAGATTCCGGCAGCAGCTTTCAGTGCGGCCGCTTTATCTGCGGCTTCCCATGTAAATTCAGGCTCGTCGCGGCCAAAATGGCCGTAAGCAGCAGTCTTGGTGTATATCGGGCGAAGCAGGTTCAGCATCTTGACGATACCTTTAGGACGCAGATCAAAGTGATCCAGCACCAGCTGCGTCAACAGCTCGTTGGAGACCTTGCCCGTACCGTAAGTTTCCACCATGACACTGGTTGGGCGCGCCACGCCGATGGCATAGGAAATCTGCACCATGCATTTACTGGCGAGGCCGGCCGCAACGATGTTCTTGGCCACATAGCGCGCAGCATAAGCAGCGGAGCGGTCTACCTTGGAAGGATCCTTGCCGGAGAAAGCGCCGCCACCGTGAGGTGCAGATCCCCCATAAGTATCCACAATGATCTTGCGTCCGGTCAGACCGCAATCACCTTGCGGGCCGCCAATGACGAAACGTCCGGTAGGATTGACCAGATACTTGATCTCGCCCTTGATCAGCTCTTTCGGCAACATGGGCTTGATGATTTCTTCGATGACAGCTTCACGGATATTCTCCAGCGAGATTTCCGGTGCGTGCTGGGTGGATACGACAACGGTATCAATTGCGCTCGGCTTGCCGTCTACATACTTGATTGTGACCTGACTCTTGGCGTCGGGACGCAGCCAGGCCAGGCGACCATCTTTGCGCAACTGAGATTGGCGCTCCATCAGGCGGTGCGCGAGCCAGATCGGCAACGGCATCAATTGCGGCGTTTCGTCGCAAGCATAACCGAACATCAAACCCTGGTCCCCCGCGCCCTGATCCAGCGGGTCGTCATGTGCTCCATCCACACCCTGGGCAATATCCGGTGACTGCTTGTCGTAGGCAACCAGTACTGCGCAACCCTTATAGTCTATACCGTACTCCGTATTGTCGTAGCCGATGCGTTTAACAGCATCGCGCGCAACCTTGATGTAATCGACATTGGCGGTAGTGGTGATTTCACCCGCCAGAACTATCAGCCCCGTATTTGCCAGCGTTTCTGCCGCTACACGGGCGGTAGGGTCCTGCGTCAGGATGGCATCAAGAATGCTGTCTGAGACCTGGTCGGCGAGTTTGTCAGGATGGCCTTCGGAAACTGATTCAGAGGTAAACAGGTATTCGTTCATATCGCGGGCAATTAATCGTGAAAAAGATTGCTAGAATAGCAAATTAGACCGGTTTCAAAAAGAACTTCATGCTCAAGGCACTACTCCGCATCTTCGCCGCCTTGCCGTTACCCTTGATACATGGGCTTGGCGCAGCCATCGGCTGGATATTCTATTTCTCCCGGGAATCATTTGGCAGGCGCACCCGTAAAAACCTGACCTTGGTTAAATTGGCCGATTCCGAAAACATGTATCGACACCTGGTAAATAAAAGCATCTGCGAGACCGGCAAGGGCCTGCTGGAAACATTCGCTATCTGGTTCAGGCCGCTGAAATCGGTACTTGGGCTAGTTAAAGACTGCCAAGGATGGGAGCATGTGGAAACGGCGCTAGCCAAGGGAAACGGCATCATTTTCCTGACCCCTCATCTGGGTTGCTATGAAATCACTTCGATTTATTACGCCGCCCGGCATCCCATCAGCGTGCTCTATCGCCCGCCGCGCAAAAGCTGGCTGGAGCCTCTGATTGAGCAGGGCCGGAATCGTGGCCTCGTAAAACTGGCGCCCACCAACATGAGCGGGATACGTACTTTGCTGCGCGCATTAAAACAAGGCGAGGCGGTTGGCATCCTGCCGGATCAGGTGCCGGAGCCTGACGAAGGCGAATGGGCCGACTTCTTCGGCCAGCCAGCCTACACCATGACTTTGGTTGGTAAACTGGCCGAGTCCACCGGGGCAACTGTGTTGCTGGCTTTTGGTGAACGCCTTTCCTGGGGCCGCGGCTATATCATCCATATCGAACCGCTGGACGCAGCGCCAACTCCGCAGAATATCAATGATGGCATTGAGCGCCTGGTACGCAAGTGCCCCGAACAGTATCTCTGGAGTTATGGCCGGTTCAAGCGCCCATAAATTAATGAGACGCAGGCCGCATTACTACGCCTGCGAGTACATTTCCCCTACAATGCGCTATCTGATATTAAATTAAACACGCACGCTTTAATGAACCTTAAATTCACCAAAATGCATGGGATTGGCAATGACTTCGTGGTCATTGACGCCATTTCCCAAAACATCATATTAAGTGCCGCACAATTTCGCCATATTGCAGACCGGCACTTCGGTGTGGGATGCGACCAGATTTTACTGGTGGAGCGGCCCACATCAGCGGAGGCGGATTTTCGTTACCGCATATTCAACGCTGACGGCGGCGAAGTTGAGCAATGCGGCAATGGCGCCCGCTGCTTTGTGCAATTCGTTCACGATAAAGGCCTGACACAAAAGACTGAAATCCGTGTGGAAACCGCCAGCGGCATCATCATCCTGAAGCTGGAAGCCAACGGCGAGATCACGGTGAATATGGGGGCGCCCATATTCGCGCCCGAACAAATCCCTTTCATTGCCGACGAAGCCGCGCCGACTTACGCGCTCGATGTGGCCGGTTCACTATTGAATATTTCCGCACTATCCATGGGTAATCCGCATGCAGTGCAAATCGTAGCCAGTGTAGATGCCGCGCCAGTAACATCGCAAGGGCCGCTGATCGAATCTCACCCGCGCTTTCCTCAACGCGTAAATGCGGGCTTCATGCAGATTTTGAATCCGCATCATATCCGTCTGCGCGTATTCGAACGCGGCAGTGGCGAGACACTTGCTTGCGGCACTGGTGCCTGTGCTGCTTCAGTGGCCGGTATCCGGCTGGGCCTTCTGCAATCCCCGGTAAAGGTAAGCATGCACGGCGGCGAACTGAATATTAGCTGGGCTGGCGCTGCCGGCTCCCCGGTATGGATGACAGGACCTGCGGCGACTGTATTCGAAGGTGAACTGGATATTTAACGGCGGCTATTCAAATAACGGCCAATCAATCGTACTTTAAGGAGCAAGCATGGAATCCAATCAGCACGGCGATAATGAAATCGCCGAAGACCAGGTCGTTACATACCTGCGCGAAAACCCGCAATTTTTTGAACATAACTCGACTTTGCTCACCGAAATGTACCTGCCCAGCCCGCATGGTGGCGGCACCGTTTCGCTGGCTGAACGCCAGCAGCTGGTTCAGCGTGACAGAATCCGCGTGATGGAAGTGAAACTATCCGAGCTCATGAAATATGGTGAAGAAAATGATGTGATCAGCAACAAGATCCATCGCCTCAGCCTTGGCTTGCTCGCCACACAAAGCTTCGAGGTACTGATCCAGCTATTGATCCATAACCTGCGGGAAGATTTTGCCATTCCCCATGTCGGAATACGTCTGTGGACTACGCCCCAGGATCAATCCAATAGCGGCCATGAAGTATTCCAGGCCGTGGATGCGGAACTGCAAAGCTGGACACAGGGCCTGGTCGCGCCCTATTGCGGCCATCGGCCCGGGCTGGAACTGAATGACTGGTTTGGCGAGGCAGCGGCGCCCAAATCATTCGCCCTCACGGCCCTGCGCGGCGAAAAGGTATTCGGGCTGCTGGTCATGGCTTCCGAGGATGAAAAGCGCTTCTACCCGGAGATGGGAACGCTCTACGTCAAGCGCATCGGCGAACTCATCAGCGCAGCGTTATTGCGTTATATCAACTAGAGAAGCACGTTGCATCCAGCCACTGATTTTTTGAGCAAGTACCTGGATTACCTAACCTTCGAACGAGGTTTGAGCCCCCTTACCCGCGAAAATTATGCGCGTGATATTCGACTGCTGCTGAGGCTGACTGATGAGCTGGTCGATAAACCAGGACTACAGGACGTAACAGCCACCAATATCCGGCGCTTTATCGGTGCCATGAATGGAAACGGCCTGGGCGGTAAAAGCATTGCGCGCACGCTTTCTGCGTGGCGCGGCTTTTTCGACTTCCTGGGGCAACGTCATGGCTTCACCGCCAATCCCTGCAACGGCATGCGCGCCCCAAAATCACCACAAACCCTGCCACAGGCACTGTCTACCGACCAGGCGGTCAAGCTGGTCTCTATCGAAGGGGATGACCCGTTGACCCTGCGAGACCGGGCGATACTCGAACTGTTTTACTCCTCCGGGTTACGGCTGGCGGAACTGGTCGGGCTTGATATTGATGCTCTGGATTTACAAAACGGTACCGTGACCGTCACCGGCAAAGGCAGCAAGACCCGAATCGTACCGGTCGGCAGCCATGCCATCAGTGCTATCAGCATATGGCTGCAAAACCGTGCGCTTATTCAATCCGACAAGGCTAATCTCGATGCGAATGCCGTGTTCATTAGCCAAAAAGGTCGCAGACTTACGGCACGGGCTGTACAATATCGAGTCAAGGAATGGGCAATCAAACAAGGCATCAACAGTGATGTACATCCTCACATGTTACGCCATAGCTTTGCCACCCACGTGTTGCAATCCAGCGGTGATCTGCGCGCAGTCCAGGAAATGCTGGGCCACGCCAACATCAGCACTACTCAAGTCTATACGCATCTGGATTTTCAGCATCTGGCCAAGGTTTACGATGCTGCACATCCCCGCGCTAAAAAACGCTGACAGCGCTGGCAGATAGACGCCGGATTAGTATCGGCACTCTATCGGTGCTTTACCGCACCAAGGAACACCTGCCATCAGTAGCAGAATATATAAAACCTTTTTCATTCAACTTTTCATTTTTAAGGAATTTATTATGGAACATCAGTTACCACCGTTGCCTTATGCCAAGAATGCACTTGAACCTGTCATTTCAAGCGAGACCATTGACTATCACTACGGGAAGCATCACCAGGCTTATGTCACCAACCTGAACAACCTGATCAAGGGCACCGAGTTCGAGAATTCGACTCTCGAAGAAATCATCCTGAAATCTTCAGGCGGCATTTTTAACAATGCAGCCCAGGTATGGAACCATACCTTTTACTGGAATTGCTTCAAGCCAAATGGCAGCGCTCCAAGTGGAGAGCTTGCTGCGGCAATTGACAAGGCTTTTGGCTCCTTTGAGGAATTTAAAAAGCAATTCACCCAAAAAGCTGTTACCACATTTGGTTCCGGCTGGGCCTGGCTGGTTAAAAACGCAGATGGCTCGCTTGCACTGGAAAGCACCAGCAATGCCGCCACCCCAATGACCAAGGGCCAGACCGCCCTCCTCACTATCGATGTATGGGAACATGCCTATTACGTGGATTATCGTAACGCACGTCCTAAATATGCCGAAGAGTTCTGGAAAATCGTGAACTGGGATTTTGTCGCCGCCAATTTCAAGGCCTAAAAACCCAAATCCAGCTTGAGTGAAACGGCCGCATTTGCGGCCGTTTTTGATTAAACTATCACTCACTCATTGCTACTTGAGGCAAGGATATGGCCTAAATATATGGCTAAATATTATGGATAGCACACTGAATGCACAGCTGGCTTCGGCCGTTACACTGGCTTTGAATAGCGACTGGCACGGAGCGCACATCATTGCCCAGGAATCCAATGATCCGGTTGCCTGCTGGATTCACGCCGTCCTGCACAAGATCGAAGGCGACGAAGGCAATAGCCGCTACTGGTATGCCCGGTCAGGTACACGACATTATGAAGATTATGCAGACCCGGATGCAGAATTACGGGCGATAGCCCAGCTGTTGGATGGAAGCATAGACAAAAACCGGCATGGCTGAAAATTTGTTTCCAGCTCCAAGCGTCTGTTAGAATCCAGCCCATGTTGCGTCGTTTAATCCTCACTTTTGCACTTGCCCTGCTGTTTGGCCTTGGCCAGCAGGGCGTGATCGTGCATGAAATTTCGCACTATGCAGATCTAACGCCGCTATCGCAAAAGCAGGATAAGGCACCGCACTCCCCAGTCTGTGAGCAATGCCTGAGTCATAGTGCACTGGCAAACGCACTGGATGCCGGGAGCTTCTCTCCGGCCCTGCTCAATTCTGTTCACGAAGCAATTCTGCATGCCAACGCTTCCACCCCCAGCAATCCTCCGCTCTACGCCTATTCCGCACGCGCTCCACCCATCCTTGTTTAACACCTAGCGTCCACTACACCGCCAACATTGTCCGGCGGTGCGTTCGTTCATTGTTTAAACGAGGTCATCATGTACAAACACATATTATTGGCGGGCGCCATTGCGCTCGTCTGCGGCTATCCCGTGCTGGCGGCCGCCAGCGATAGCGACGAGATGGAAAAAATCCGCGCCGAAGTCCAGCAGATGAAGCAAAGCTACGAAGCACGCATCCAGTCCCTGGAAAACAGGCTGGAACAGGTTCAAGGCAGCGCAGCCAAAGCAGAAACAAGTGCTGCCAAGGCAGAAACCGTGGCGATACAGGCTGCCAGCAAATCATCGCCGTCATCCAGCAATGCCTTCAACCCGGATATTTCATTGGTGCTTTCCGGTATCTACGCTAACCGCTCACAGGATTCGGATTATCACATCACCGGCTTTCAAACCGGCGGCGAGATCGGGCCCGGTTTAAGAGGCTTGAGCCTGGCTGAATCAGAGCTGGGGGTGTATGCCAATATCGACCATTATTTCTATGGCGGGCTGAACCTGGCGCTGGCGCCGGACAACTCGGTAGGCGTAGAAGAAGCCTTCGTCCAGACTACCGCATTGCCCGCAGGGTTTACCGTCAAGGGCGGAAGATTCTTTTCCGGCATCGGCTACCTGAATGAGCAGCATGCCCACACCTGGGATTTTGTCGATAATCCGCTGGCATATCAGGCATTTCTGGGTGGCCAGTACGGTGACGACGGCATCCAGGTCAAATGGGTCGCACCGACCGACACCTTCCTCGAATTTGGCGCAGAAGCCGGTCGCGGGCGCATCGCCGACACTGAAGGCAAAGATAAGAATGGAGCCGCGATGGGCAGCCTGTTCGCACATGTCGGCGGCGATATCGGGATTAGCAATAGCTGGCGCGCCGGCCTGTCCTATTTACGCACATCACCCAGTGAGCGCCAATCGCCAGACCTGGATACGGCAGGCAATTTCATCAGCAATGAATTCAGCGGCACCAGCCGCATATGGATCGCCGATTTCATATGGAAATGGGCGCCAAACGGCAACACCAACTATACCAATTTCAAACTGCAGGGCGAGTATTTACATCGCAGCGAATCCGGCACGCTTACTTATGATGTCGATGCGCTGGCGAACGCAGACCGTTACAGCTCGGACCAGTCCGGCTGGTATATCCAGGGAGTTTACCAATTCCTGCCTTACTGGCGTGCAGGCCTGCGCTATGACCAGCTGGATAGCGGCAATACGGACTATGCCAGTAACAATGGCAATATCGTTGGTGATGGCTATAACCCGAGCCGGGTGAGCATGATGCTGGACTACAGCCCGAGTGAGTTCAGCCGCATCCGCCTGCAACTGGCGCAAGACAAATCGCGCGAAGACGCGACCGATAACCAGATATTTATTCAATACATCGTGAACCTGGGCGCCCACGGCGCCCACAAGTTTTAGGCACGCATCATCCAATTGAGGAAAATCGCCATGAAAAAAATACTTCTATTACTGTTAACCACAGCATTCTGGTTATCCGCGCAGGCACAAGCCGCTCTTAATGTATTTGCCTGCGAGCCCGAATGGGGGGCGCTGGCGCAAGAGCTGGGCGGCGACAAAGTCTCGGTCTACAACGCTACCCAGGCGCTGCAGGACGTGCACCATATCCAGGCCAAGCCCAGCCTGATCGCCAAGGCGCGCTCGGCGAATCTGGCGGTTTGCACCGGGCTGGAGCTGGAAATCGGCTGGTTGCCAATGGTATTGCGCCAGGCCGGAAACGCGGAGATCCAGCCAGGAAAACCAGGCTACTTTGAAGCCGGCAGCTACGTGCAACGGCTGGAAATCCCCCAGCGCCTGGATCGATCCGATGGCGATGTTCACGCCCAAGGCAATCCGCATATCCAGACTGATCCGCGCAATATCGCCAAGGTCGCTGACGCTTTGGCACAGCGCCTTGCCGAAATAGATCCATCCAATGCAGCGTTTTTTCAGGCCCGCCAAAAGGATTTTGCCGAACGCTGGCAAGCAGCGATCAAGCGCTGGGAAGCACAAGCCGCTCCACTTAAAGGGGTCGCGATTGTAGTGCAGCACAAGGCTTTCCCATATCTTAGCGATTGGCTGGGCCTGCGCGAAATAGCAACGCTGGAGCCCAAGCCGGGTGTGGAACCCACCAGCGGCCATCTGGCGGAAGTGCTGGCGCAACTGCAGAGGCAACCGGCAAAAATGGTCATCCGCACCGCTTACAACGATGATCGCCCTTCGCTGTGGATTGCGGAGCGCGCCAAAATTCCGGCGGTGGTGCTGCCATTTAGCGTGGGTGGCTCGGAGCAGGCCAAAGACTTGTTCGGCCTGTTTGACGACACCATCAACCGCTTGCTGGGAGCGTTGAAATGAACCTCGACACGTTGTCCCTGAGTATCCTGGCCCCGGCCTTCGTGGCCGGGCTCCTGGTGCTGGCCACGCATGTGCCGCTCGGAAGGCAGGTACTGGCACGCGGTATCGTTTTTATTGATCTGGCCGTAGCGCAAATAGCCGGGCTCGGGCTCATTGTCGCTGACCTGTTCAGTTTTGAACCGCATGGATGGCAGGTACAGGCAATCGCCATCGGCTCGGCGTTATGCGCGGCGGCAGTGCTGCATGGGCTTGAGCGGCGCTGGCCGCAAATACAGGAGGCCCTGATTGGCGTGATGTTTGTGCTCGCTGCCACCGCCGCCATCATCCTGGTGTCGCACAACCCTCATGGCGGCGAGCATCTGCGCGACATGCTGGCCGGGCAGATTCTCTGGGTCAGTTGGGGCGGCCTGCTCGAGCCCTTCCTCATCACCGCTCTCGCCGCCGCAGCCTGGTGGATGTTGCAAGGGAAACTGGGGCGACTGGGCTTTTATCTGCTGTTCGCGGTGGCCATTACCTGTTCGGTGCAGTTGGTCGGGGTCTACCTGGTGTTCGCCAGCCTGATACTGCCAGCACTGGCCGTACGCAGATGTAACGCCAAAACCGCGCTGATCATGGCTTATGGAGTAGGCATAGCAGGCTACGCCGCGGGCCTGCTGGTTTCCTCCCTGTTCGATTTGCCTTCGGGGCCGGTAATAGTGTGGGCGCTAGCCTTGATAGGTGCCGCCTGCGCCGTGCTGATGTCGCGGCACAAGGACGCATGAGTTATCATTAAGCTATCGACATATTAAGAAGGACGCATCATGGCACGCACTGTTAATTGCATCAAACTCGGCCGTGAGGCTGATGGAATGGACTTCCCACCCTATCCCGGCGAACTGGGAAAACGTATCTACGAAAATGTTTCAAAGGAGGCTTGGGCCGCATGGCTGAAACAGCAGACCATGCTGGTGAATGAAAACCGGCTAAGCCTGGCCGACCCGGCGGCACGAAAATACCTGTCGCAGCAGACCGAAGCCTATTTCTTTGGCGCGGGCGCTGATGTTGCCGAGGGTTATGTACCTCCAAAATAGGGACGCGGCCAAACTTAAGCCCGGGCTAGCTAATCCCGGATCTTGAATGTCATCTGTATGTAACATTCCGGACATAAAGTAGGATTTTAATTTGCGCCTGCCGAAATTGAATCCAGAATACTTTCTTAATCGCGAACTGGGCATTCTTGCCTTTAACCGCCGAGTCCTTGCACAAGCCGAAGATGAGCGCGTCCCGCTGCTGGAGCGCCTTAAATTCCTGTGCATTTTCAGCAGCAATATGGACGAATTTTTTGAGGTCCGTATGGCGGGCATCAAGGAGCAGATCAAATTCAACGATCTGCATGCCGGCCCCGACGGCCTGTTGCCCAAGCAGGTATTCAGCAGTGTAAGTACCGAAGCGCATGAACTGATCGAGCGCCAGTACCAGATACTCAATGATGTGGTACTGCCAAAGCTGGTTGAGCAGGATATTCATTTTTTGCGCCGCGCTTACTGGAATGACACACAGCGCGACTGGATACGCGCTTATTTCTTCCGCGAATTGATGCCTATCCTGACACCGATCGGGCTCGACCCCGCGCATCCGTTTCCGCGCGTACTGAATAAAAGCCTGAATTTCGCCGTCGAGCTTGAAGGCAAGGATGCCTTCGGCCGTAATTCCGGCGTCGCGATCGTGCAGGCGCCGCGTGCATTGCCGCGAGTAATCCGCTTGCCGAACGAGATCAGCAGTTGCGAATATGGCTTTGTGTTCCTTTCTTCCATCCTGCATGCGCATGTCAATGAGCTGTTTTCCGGTATGCAGGTTAAAGGCTGCTACCAATTCCGCGTAACGCGTGATAGCGAACTGATACTGGACGATGAAGATATCCGGGATTTGCGCCTGGCCCTACAGGGGGAGCTGTCGCATCGCCAATATGGTGATGGGGTGCGCCTTGAAGTCGCGGATAGCTGCCCGCCGGAAATGTCCTCCTTCCTGCTGGGTCAATTCGGTCTGGGCCAGGAAGATCTCTATACAGTAAATGGTTTGGTCAATCTGGTGCGCCTGATGCAGGTGCCGGACTGGGTGGACAGGCCTGATCTCAAATACCCCACGTACAAGCCCAGCCTGCCCAAGGAGATAATCAAGGAGCCGGATATTTTCAAGGCTATTCGCCGGCAGGATATCCTGTTGCACCATCCGTTCCAGTCCTTCAATCCGGTGATCGAGTTTATACAGCAGGCATCCGAGGATCCGGATGTATTGGCCATCAAGCAGACTTTTTACCGAACCAGTGCCGATTCCACGTTAATGCAATCCCTGATTGAAGCGGCCCGGCGCGGTAAGGAAGTGACGGTAGTGGTAGAACTGATGGCACGTTTCGACGAGGAAGCCAATATCAACTGGGCGGCCAAACTGGAGGATGCCGGCGCGCATGTGGTTTACGGTGTGGTCGGCCATAAGACCCACTGCAAGATGGCCATGGTAGTGCGCCGTGAAGAGGGAAAACTGCGCCGTTACGTGCACCTTTCCACCGGCAATTACCACCAGCGTACCGCGCGGCTGTATACCGACTTTGGCCTGCTGAGCTGCCACGAGGAGCTTGGCGAAGACGTGAACGAGGTATTCGCCCAACTGACCGGTCTGGGTAAAGCCAGTAAACTGCGCCATCTCTGGCAATCGCCGTTTACCCTGCACCATCGCCTGATGAAGGCGATTCATAATGAAAGCGAAATTGCCCGTTCCGGCAAAAAAGCCCGCATCATTGCCAAGATGAATGCCTTGCTGGACGCGGATATCATTCGTGCGCTCTATGATGCTTCTGAGGCTGGCGTCCAGATCGACCTGGTTGTGCGCGGCGTCTGCGCGCTAAAGCCAGGCATCCCAGGCATTTCGGACAACATCAGGGTGCGCTCCATCGTTGGACGTTTTCTGGAGCACACACGCATTTTTTACTTTTATAACAACCGCAATGAAGATGTCTATCTTTCGAGCGCAGACTGGATGTACCGCAATTTTTTCCGGCGTATCGAGGTTTGTTTCCCCGTGCTGGATCCAAAGGTAAAGAAAAGGGTCATCAAGGAGGGCTTGGAGCCTTATCTGAAAGACAATACCAATGCCTGGCTAATGTCGGACGATAGCAGTTATCGCCGCCGCTCGGCCAGACGCGGCTCGGCTTTTAGCGCCCAGCAATTCCTGATGGCGGAATTCGGCCTGGATGCACTTGATCCTTAAGCCCGTCAGTCAAGCTTGAGTTCGATGCCCACCTGCTGCCAGTAAGCGACTTCATTGGCAAGCGCAGCTTGGGTCAGCGGATTCCCCTCGAGCCAGTTTTGCTGTACGCCTAGGCAGAATTTATTACTCTCCCGCTTCAATGTCAGGCGCGGACTGCTGTCCAGGCGATTACGATGGAACAGGATGCTCAGGCGCAGAATCAGCACCAGCAGACAGCGATCATCTTCTATGCCCGGTAACGGAAACTTGTTGAGTGAGCGCCGTTGCGCGCGCATGAGCAAAGCTAGGGTCTTTTGGTCCATCGTGGAAAAGCCCGGCATATCAGCATATTCGACGATATAGGCAGAATGCCGGTGGTAACCGCTATGCGCGATTGAAATACCGATCTCATGCAGCTTGGTGGCCCAAACCAGATATTGGCTGGCGGTCTCTTCACCCATGTTCAACTTATCGCTAACCTGAGCTAGCAGCTGCAAAGCCAGCTTTTCTATACGTTTTGCCTGGCTGCGATCGACATGGTACTTCCGCATGAAGCTGTTGACCGTGGCTTCGCGTGTATCCTGATGGTGCATACGGCCCAGCAGCTCATACAGCACGCCATCGCGCAATGCGCCGCTAGCGGTCGTCATGCGCTCAATACCCAATGACTCGAAGGCTGCGGTCATGATTGCAAGGCCCCCTGGCAATACGGCCGCACGATCCGCACTAAGACCTTCAAGATTGAGCTTTCTGGGGTCTTTCGCCTTGATAAGCATGTCGCGCAACTGCCGGATCCCCTGTAGGGTGATCGTTCCATCGCTCAGACCATTCAGGCGCATGACTTCGCCCAGCGCGCGCGCAGTCCCTGAAGAACCTACCGCCTCCTGCCAGTGTGTACTGGTAAAACGCTTGCGTATATTCTGGATCTCGGCCGCAGCGGCGATTTCTGCCTGCTTCAGGCTGGCTTCACTGACTTTTCCTTCGGGAAAGAACTTGAGGCTGTAACTCACACAGCCCATGTACAGGCTTTCCATCACCAATGGCTCGAAACCCTGGCCGATAATAAACTCGGTAGATCCGCCACCGATATCGATCACCATGCGCTTGTATGTTGCGCTTGGAAGGCTGTGACTGACCCCCACAAAAATCATTCGCGCCTCCTCACGCCCGGCGATAATTTCAATAGGAAAACCCAGGGCAGCCTGTGCTTCAATCAATAATTGCTGGGCATTTTTGGCAACGCGAAAAGTATTGGTAGCGACCGCGCGAACGGCCGGCGCCGGCAAGCCGCGCAAACGTTCACCGAAACGCCGGAGACAATCGATAGCACGGCGCTGGGCGTCTGCATCCACCTCTTTATCTTTACCCAGGCCGGCCCCGAGGCGAACCGACTCGCGCAGCGAATCATGGAAAACCAGGCGCCCATCAATGATGCGTGCCAGTTGCAACCTGAAGCTATTGGAACCTAAATCTACGGCGGCAATTTCAGAAAAGACCGGGGGGTTTGTGGCCAAAGACCTGCCTTTAATCGGGAATGAGCATTGGGGGAATCATGGCTGCAGGGTTTCGCGCTCCATCTCTTCGACAGTGATATGGCGCACATCCTTGCCCTTGACCATATACACCACATATTCGGCGATATTCTTCGCATGATCGCCAATACGCTCGATAGCCTTGGCCACAAAAAGCACTTCCAGTGACATCGAGATAGTACGTGGGTCTTCCAGCATAAATGTAATCAGCTGGCGCATGGCGGCGCGGAACTGGTCATCTACCTGCTCGTCCTGGCGCGCGACTTCCACTGTCTTGCTGATATCGAGGCGCGCAAAAGCATCAAGAGCTGTACGCAGCATCTCGCGCACGATACCTACCATGGACTTGATCTCGGTGAAACGCGGTGTGAGCATGCGGTCCGATTCATAGATTTTTTGTGCTACACGGGCGATCTTAATTGCCTCGTCGCCAATGCGCTCAAGATCGGTAATGGTCTTGACGATCATCATGACCATGCGCAAATCGCCAGCTGCCGGCTGGCGACGCGCAATAATATGGCTGCAATCCTCGTCTATCTGCACTTCGAGGGCATTTACGCGACGGTCATTCTCGATAACGCTTTCTGCCAGCGTTGGATTGGTCGTCACCAGAGACTCCAGGGCACTGATGATCTGCTGCTCAACTAGGCCGCCCATTTCCAGAACCTTGGCACGTACGGCTTCCAGCTCGGCATCGTATTGCTTAAAAGTATGTTCAGACTGCATGGCGCTTCCTTCTGAGTTATCCGGAGTAGAATTTGGAACGTTGTAGCCTAACGTTTAATTGTGACGATTTCATGTCAATCAGGCATTCCCATTTTTTGACAACTACTTATGCACCAAATCTCAACGTGTATAAGTCTTCACTCCATCCGCTGTTGCCAGCAATAATACATCCGCAGGTCGTGCCGCGAATATGCCATTCGTAACCACGCCGGTAATTTGATTGATCCGGGCTTCCGTTTCCACGGGGTCGAGAATTGTCAGGCCCGATACATCCAGGATCACATTGCCATTATCGGTAGTGAAATCACGCAGCTTGGGCTGACCACCCAATTTGACTATCTCGCGCGCCACATAACTGCGCGCCATCGGCAACACTTCGATCGGCAACGGGAACTTGCCCAGCACTGGCACCAGCTTGCTGGCATCGCAAATGCAGATAAAGCTTTTCGCACAAGCCGCCACGATTTTTTCACGCGTCAACGCGCCGCCGCCACCTTTTACCATATGCATATGCTCGGTGATCTCATCTGCGCCGTCCACATAGATATCCATGCCGTCGATGTTATTCAAGTCGAACACTTCAATGCCATGCGCACGCAACCGCTGTGCCGTGCCTTCGCTGCTGGCCACTGCACCTTCAATCTTGCTTTTGACCTTGGCTAATTCCTCGATGAAAAAATTGGCGGTAGAACCGGTACCTACCCCGATAATCCCGCCCTTCACATAAGCCACTGCCGCTTTTGCTACTTGTTGCTTCAGTTCATCCTGCGTTAGTCCTGCTATAGCCATTTACCTTTATCCTTACGTTTTCTTTATAATTGAAGCTGAATAACCTCGAATCATACACTGCGACTAACATATTGAAAAACAACTACCTGGAAAAAATCCGCAGCGCGCGCGTCTATGACGTTGCCTGCAAAACACCCCTGGAATTTCAGCCAAATTTATCAGCCCGCCTCGGTAATCGTATCCTGCTCAAACGCGAAGATATGCAGCCGGTATTCTCGTTCAAGCTACGCGGCGCTTATAACAAAATGGCAAATCTCCCAGCCGAGGCGCTCAAAAAAGGTGTCATCGCTGCCTCCGCCGGCAATCACGCACAAGGTGTAGCGCTGGCTGCGCAGAAGCTGGGCTGCCGTGCAGTCATCGTTATGCCGACTACCACGCCAAGCATCAAGGTGGACGCAGTCAGAAGCCGCGGCGCGGAAACTGTACTGTTCGGTGACTCATATTCCGACGCGTACATGCATGCGCTGGACTTGGAGAAATCAGAAAACCTCACCTTCGTTCATCCTTATGACGACCCCGATGTAATTGCCGGCCAAGGCACCATCGCCATGGAGATCCTGGACGAACACCCCGGTCCCATAGACGCTATATTCTGCTGCGTTGGCGGGGGCGGGCTGATCTCTGGCATTGCCGCCTATATCAAGCAATTACGTCCGGAAATCAAAATTATCGGCGTGGAGGCAAACGATGCTGACGCCATGACGCAGTCGCTCAAAGCCGGCAAACGCATCATGCTCGACCAGGTAGGACTTTTCGCCGATGGCGCGGCTGTCAAGCAGGTAGGAGAGGAACCCTTCCGCCTGTGCCAAGCCTATGTTGATGAAATGATCACTGTAGATAACGATGCGATATGCGCGGCCGTCAAAGACGTATTCGAGGATACGCGCTCCATTCTGGAGCCTGCAGGTGCGCTTGCTGTGGCAGGCCTCAAGGAATACATCTCGCGCAGCAACCTGAAAGACCAGACCCTGGTCGCCATTGCTTCCGGCGCCAATATGAATTTTGATCGCCTGCGCTTCATTGCCGAGCGTGCCGAGATCGGCGAGCGCCGTGAGGCCGTATTCGCAGTCACCATCCCCGAAAAACCCGGCTCCTTTAAAACTTTCTGCAGCCTTCTCGGGGATCGCAGCATCACCGAATTCAACTATCGCTATGCGAATTCAAGTGAAGCGCACATTTTTGTGGGTGTGGCGGTCAACAACGCCGATGAATCCAGCCGCCTGATGGCAGAGTTAAAACGACACGATTTACCCACGCTGGATTTGACTGACAACGAAGTAGCCAAGCTACATCTGCGATATCTGGTTGGCGGCCACGCGCCGCAGGCTAAACATGAGCAGGTATATCGCTTCGAGTTCCCGGAAAGACCGGGAGCGCTGATGAAGTTTCTCGAGACCATGGGCCAGGACTGGAACATCAGCCTGTTCCACTATCGCAACCATGGTGCTGACTATGGCCGCGTGTTGGTCGGCATGCAGGTACCGCCGGAAGAAAAAATCGATTTCAAGGATTTTCTCGATCATCTCGGCTATCCCTATTGGGATGAAAGCAATAATCCGGCTTATGCATTATTTTTAGGTTGAATACAACCAATCTGGTGGCTGCCAACAACCGAAACTCAAGTGAGAAACACCAGCGGTCAACGCCAACCTATTGTTAACAATAATGGTTTTTAGTCCGTATATTAAAGAATGCTTCTTGCTTGCAAGCTTCTCTTTCAGAGAGAGTCATCATTTGCAAAGTTAACCGCAATGAACCTATTGCCCTTAACACGGACAAACCTGATCAAACAAAAGCTGTTTTTATTTAAACATGAGGAGTTCCAATAAGATGAAATCAACTCACCTCGCAACAAGAATGCGTGCCGCTGTTTTACCCATCGTTCTACTTGGCCTGCTTTCCGCCTGCTCCGACAAGAATACCGACTCTGCTGTTGACACTGCGCCTGCTGCAAACTCCGCCTCCAGCGAGCCTGCCAAGAGCACCGTCAGCGAAAATAGAGGTGTCGCCTACGTATCGAATCAGGATGGCGCTGTTACTGTCATTGATCTCAACACCATGGAAACTACCGGCAGCATTGATGTCCAGGCGACCGGCCCGCGCGGCATTGGCGTTACGGACGACGGCAAGCTTCTGGTGACCGCGAATAAAGATCAAGGCAATATTTCCGTACTGGATACCGCCACCGGCAAGCTGGTTCAGCATATCGACATCGGCAAAAACCCGGAATTCGTGCGTGTTATCGGCAACACAGCTTTTGTATCGTTCGAGCCAAGCTCTGAAGGCGGACCTCCACCCAAACCGGGAGAAGAGAAAAAAGCCGGTAAAGATGACGATGATGATAATGACGAACCCGCACGGATTGCCATCGTTGATTTAACGCTGGGCAAAAAATTGAGCGAGATCATAGGTGGTCCTGAGACTGAAGGTATCGAACTCTCCAAAAACGGTGAAAACATAGTCATTACAAACGAAGCCGATAACACCATTACGGTGCATAGCATTGCCACCGGCGAGCTTTTGAAGACGATCCCGACCAAGGAGTATGGCGATCGTCCACGCGGCATCAAGATCTCCCCTGACGGCGAAACATATGTTTCCACTCTCGAGTTCGGCAATAACTTCCTGGTGATGGATAAGGAATTCAAGCCGTTGCGCACTGTGGCAACGGCAGAAGGCCCTTACGGGATAAGCTTTGACCGCGCCGGCAAGCACATTTATGTGGCCGACTCAAAAGCTAAGTTGTTGGAAGTCTTTGATGCTAAAACCTATGAAAAGGTTAAAGAGGTTTCTACTGGCAGCCGCTGCTGGCATTTCACCTTCACCCCAGATGACAAGCAAATCCTGTTGGCATGCGGCAAGTCTGATGAGGTTCTGGTTATAGATACCGATAAGCTCGAAGTTACCAAGCACATCTCCGATAAGAAGTTGCCTTGGGGCATTGTGACTTATCCGAAAGCTATGGGAAGCCTTGACGCACCGTCCTGATCTAATACCTGATTTTGCATGATCAAGGCCTGCCCTTTAAAAAGCGCGGGCCTTTTAAATTTCGGGGTCACTAATCCAGGACTGATAGGATAAACGCCCACTCCTTGGGGTCGACAGGAGTGATTGACAGCCGATTTCCACGTTGCAAGGTGCGCATATTTGCCAGCTCCGGATATTCGCGTAACTCCTTTAAGCTCAGTAGCCGCGTCTTGCGTGCCAGTTTCACATCAACATTTACCCATCGCGGATTTTCCGGTGTAGATTTTGGATCGAAATACCGATGTTTTGGGTCAAACTGCGTACGGTCTGGGTATGCCGGGCAATCGATTTCCACGATGCCGGCAATGCCCGGCACATCGCAGTTGGAGTGATAAAAAAATGCCTGATCTCCGGGCTTCATCTGATCACGCATAAAATTGCGCGCCTGATAATTTCTTATGCCGTACCAATCCACCGTTTGATTTTGAAATGCTGCCAAGTCATCAATCGACACATCCGACGGCTCGGATTTCATTAACCAGTAACGCATGCTCAGTCCTAAAGTTTTATCATATCCGGGCGGATTCTCGTATCATAACCCAGACTAAATTCAATTTTGATGGTGAACTATGGAAGACAGACTATGGCACGCAATGTTTTAGGCACTGCGCTTCAGGAGTGCAGTCTTGACCCGCTGACTGGGTTTACCCGTACCGGCTGCTGCGAAACCGGGCCTGAAGATACCGGCAATCACACAGTCTGCACGCAAGTGACAGAAGAGTTCCTGATATTTTCCAAATCACGCGGGAATGATTTGAGCACGCCGCGCCCGGAATATGGTTTTAATGGTCTGAAGCCCGGCGACCGCTGGTGCCTGTGCGCAGCACGCTGGCATGAGGCCGCAGAAGCCGGTTTTGCGCCTCCGGTGATATTGGAAGCCACACATGAACGCGCTCTTGAAGAAACCAGCCTGGGCGATCTCAAATATCACGCACTCAGGTGATCAGGCGCTCATAAAAATGTCCCTGCGGAAATTACCTAAGCTAGCATCCTGAACCAAAAAGGCTCAAGTGGTAACGATCTAAGGCACGTCAGGCACACTCGCCAAGGGCATCTTAAAAGAACACCCAGCTTGGAGCGCGCACACGGCAACCTGATTAACCGCAACCGATGCTATAAACTAGTTCAAGGAATTAATAGCCTAAGCAACACCGCAGGGAACAAACTGATAAACCAGAACTAACTGGTTTGAATTCATTGGAATTTATTTCTGCTTACTTAATTTTCTACTCTAATTATTTCTAATCCGTCTCTGTTACTTTATTCCGCTATCACTTCGTCAATCTGCTCCTGCATGGAGATGATTCTACGCTTGAAGCCACCGATGTCAAATTCACCGCTGCTTGTTGTTAACAGCTCATGAGCCAGATTCAACGCCGCCATCACTGCAATGCGTTCGACACCGACAACCTTTCCTGAGTCCCTGATTTCACGCATTTTCTTGTCAATATAATTGACTGCGGCCATCAAGCCCGGGCGCTCTTCGTCAGTACACGAGACTGTAAACTCCCGCCCCATGATATTGACATCCACACCATGCACTTCACTCATAACGATTCTTTCACTGCAGCTTTACCCGACTCCGCAACCTCATCAGGCAAACGCCCGACCAAAGCCTTAAGCCGTGTACTGGCCAGCATCATATTGCCTTTGAGATGCTTAACATCTTCCTGTGCCTGACCAAGCTCTTGACGCAAACCAAGATTTTCCGAGCGCAACAATCGAGTCTGTGCAATCAATTGCGTTAGTTTTTCTTCCAGGGCTTTTAAATCAGCATCCATGCCGTCACTATAATTTGAAAAACCTTGTAAGGTCAACTGCTAACAGAGATTTTTGAAAGTATTACAACATGTTACTTAAAGTACGCACTGAAACAAATTTTGCGAATTTATACGGACTCAACTTATAATCGACACAGTTGTTAGGTGCCGATGTCGCAATTTTCATTCTTACTGCGACTAGGTGAAACGGGAAACAGGTGCGTTAAATAAACAATGCCTGTGCTGCCCCCGCAACGGTAAGCAAGTGTGGGTTCATCCTCAATGCCACTGAGCAATAAATTGCTTGGGAAGGCGATGAACCAAATCTTGTGAGCCCGGAGACCGGCCTACACAACCACGCTTGGAAATACCGCGGGGTGACGGTGTAACGCTATGCCTTTGGGCTCTCGTTTCGTTTTTTGCTTTGCGGTATTTCCTTATTGATTAAAAACATGCGGGGTCGCATGTCATTAAGGAATCGTATGAACAAGACCGCTATTGCAAGCCTCGTTGGCTTGCTTTTCTCCCCTACCATTTTTGCCGAACAAACCAGCATCCAGACCGGCGAAGTCGTCGTTACGGCAAGCCGCATCCCCCAGTCTCGAGAAAGCGTCATCGCGGATGTTACCGTTGTTACCAGCGAAGAAATCGAACGTGCAGGGCAATCAACGCTGCTTGAAATCCTGCAGTCTCAGCCCGGTGTCGAAATCACCAGCAATGGCGGGGTAGGCAAGACTTCCGGCATATTTTTACGTGGAACCAATCCGGGGCATGTAGTAGTACTTATCGACGGCCTGCGGGTCAACTCTGCCACCGCCGGTACCACCACACTTGAAAACCTTCCGCTCGCACAGATTGAAAAAATAGAGATCGTGCGCGGCCCGGCGTCCAGTCTATATGGGGCAGATGCTATCGGTGGCGTTATCCAGATTTTTACCAAAAAAGGCGAGGGTGAGCCCCACTTTTATGCCGGCCTGGGTTATGGAACCTATAACACCAAAACCGCAGAAGCAGGCGTGCGCGGCAAGGTTGAGGGCACCAGTTTTTCTTTGAATGCATCAAGCTATGACACTGATGGATTCTCGGCCTTGAAGACGAACAATCCCAACCTCAATGACAAGGATGGATATCGCAACCTGTCGTTTTCGGGATCGCTTACGCAGCAAATCGCCGAAGGCCATGACATAGGCATACAGTTTTTGAGCAGTGAGGGCCATGTCCAGTTCGATAGCAGTTCAAACCTGCTCTTCGCCACTGATCCAAAATTCTCCGACAATGCAGATATGAGCCAGTTAAGTTACGCAATAACCAGTCATAACCAATTTACATCGAATTGGCTTTCGACCCTGCGCCTAGGCGAAGGGATAGATGAGTCAGTCACCTTCGCAGATTTCGGCCGCAGTCTTTTCAGGACAAAACAACGTCAATATTCCTGGCAGAACGACGTCACCTTGCCATTGGGCACTTTAACTTTGCTATACGACAGGCGTGAGGAACGCGTTATTTCCACCACAGATTTCAATGAAAACCAGCGCAATAATGATGGTTACCTAGCGGGCTATCTGGTGAATTATGGGAAACATTCCCTGCAAGCTAATTATCGTAGCGACCATAATTCAGCATTTGGGACGAATGACACGGGCAGCCTGGGATATGGTTACAGCATTAATGAAAACTGGCGTGTAACGGGCAGTTACGGTACGGCTTTCAAAGCGCCGACGTTCAACGATTTATATTATCCGGATTTTTTTGGCACCCCTTCAAGCAACCCAAATCTCAAGCCAGAAAAATCACGTAATATGGAAGCCAGTCTGCGCTATGAGGATGCTACCAGCATGGCGTCTCTCACTGTATACGAAAACAAAATAAGAGACCTGATTGCTCTTGATGCAAGCTTTCTCCCCTTTAACGTCAATAAGGCCCGCATACCGGGCTTGACTCTCGCTGCCGCCCAGCGCTGGGATAGCTGGCAATTCAAGGGCAGCGTGGATGTGCAATCGCCACGGGATGAAGAAACCGACAATCTGCTGGTGCGGCGCGCCAATCGCCATGCCAGTGCAAATCTGAGCCGCGATTGGGGCGACTGGCGCCTTGGGGCGGAGGCGATCTCGTCTTCTACGCGTTATAATGACGCCGCCAACAATCAGCGTCTTGCCGGTTACACAATCTTCAATGTAATCGCCGACTATAAAATCAATCCTGACTGGAAGTTGCAGGCCCGCGTTAACAACCTGTTCGATAAGGATTATGCCTTGGCTTTTGATGGCGATCCGGCAGCAGGCGGATTTGTTTATGACACGCCGGGTTCGAATCTATTTGTGAGCGTGCGCTTTGAGCCAAAATGATATGATTAACTAAATTTGAAACGGGCTGCTCGCACTGCTGTTAAATGCGAGCAACCCTATCTGGAGGATTACCATGAACGCTTTATCAAAATTTCTACCTTCGACCAAACATCTGGCCATCGCTTCGGCCATCGCCTTTTTCATGCTGCTCACACGCGGCAGCCACGTACTCACGGCAATATCGTTGCCTGATGCAAGCCTGGCGCTGTTCCTGCTCGGCGGATTGTTCCTCAAGCGAGCCGGCTGGTTTGTCATCTTCTTCGTACTGGCCACAGTGATAGACTTTGGCGCGGCCGCTCTGGATCCTGCACAGGGTTTCTGCCTGACCGAGGGCTACTGGGGCCTGATCCCGGCCTACGGCGCGATGTGGCTAGGCGGTTTGTGGCTATCGACCAAAGCTGACGCTTTTGCACCATTGCGTTATGCGGCTGTCAGCTTGCTTACCACACTGATTGCTTTCGTCATTTCAACGCAAACCTATTACGTGTTTTCAGGCCGCTTCCCGAACAATGGTGTGCTGGAAACCATGCAATATGGCTGGAATTATCTTCCCGGTTGGATGGGCTTTGCGGCGATGTACTTTGCCATCATCTGGATTGCCGCCCGCGCTCTTAGGAACGCAGGCTTTGTCCAATCCGCAAAAGCCTAGTCGCCAGAATGGATACCCGGGCCGCCTAGAACACTAGTGCGGCCTTTTTTCATGTCTAAATATTCAGCCAGCCCCCATGCATACGATCCTGCGGAGCAAGCGGCGATCTACCGGGTAATCGCCGAGCGTCGCGATATGCGGCATTTCGTCCCCGGCCTGATCGACCCTGCCCTGCTGGCAAGGCTGCTCGCGGCGGCACACCATGCACCCAG
>CAZBSR010000004.1:0-28225 GCA_964494575.1 uncultured Methylophilaceae bacterium
AGCTCTCCCCTTCCGTAGATTTGCTGGAAACAGGTATCAAGGTGATTGACCTGGTATGTCCGTTTGCCAAGGGCGGTAAGGTTGGCCTGTTCGGCGGCGCCGGTGTAGGCAAGACCGTGAACATGCTAGAGCTGATCAACAACATCGCCAAACAGCACGCCGGTCTATCAGTATTCGCAGGCGTGGGTGAACGTACCCGTGAAGGTAACGACTTCTATCATGAAATGGCAGAAGCCGGCGTTATCAAGCTGGATAACATGTCCGAATCAAAAGTGGCGATGGTGTTCGGCCAGATGAATGAGCCGCCTGGTAACCGTTTGCGCGTGGCGCTTTCCGGCTTGACCATGGCGGAAAAATTCCGTGACGAAGGTCGTGACATTCTGTTCTTCGTTGACAATATTTATCGCTATACATTGGCCGGTACCGAAGTATCCGCGCTGCTGGGCCGTATGCCTTCAGCCGTGGGTTACCAACCTACTCTGGCTGATGAAATGGGCCGCCTGCAGGAGCGTATTACTTCTACCAAAGTTGGCTCTATTACTTCGATCCAGGCCGTTTACGTACCTGCGGATGACTTGACTGACCCATCACCGGCAACCACCTTCCAGCATCTGGATTCAACTGTTGTGCTGTCCCGTGATATTGCTTCGCTCGGTATCTACCCCGCTGTTGACCCACTGGATTCATCTTCACGTCAGCTAGATCCATTGATCGTAGGTGAAGAGCACTATGCTGTGGCTCGCTCAGTTCAATCTACGTTACAGCGTTACAAGGAACTGCGCGACATTATCGCCATTCTGGGCATGGACGAACTGTCACCTGAAGATAAACTGGCTGTGGGCCGCGCACGTAAGATTCAGCGTTTCCTGTCGCAGCCATTCCACGTTGCTGAAGTATTTACCGGTTCACCAGGCAAATACGTCACCCTGAAGGAAACCATCAAGGGCTTCAAGGCCATCGTGGCTGGCGAGTACGACCATCTGCCAGAGCAGGCGTTCTACATGGTAGGCGGTATTGAAGAGGCTGTTGAAAAAGCCAAGACTATGAGCTAATTCCGGGCGGGCATCTCCGGATGCCGCTTGGAGCGAGTAAGTAGTCTAAACAGTAAAAGAGACAACATAATGGCAACGACAACAATACATCTGGACGTAGTAAGTGCTGAAGAATCCATCTTTTCCGGCGAGGCTGAGTTCGTGATCGCCCCTGCCAGCATGGGTGAAGTTGGTATCTACCCGCGCCATACGCCCATGATTACCACCATCAAATCAGGCGTGCTTCGCGTAAAAGTGGCGGATGAAGCGGAAGAGCAGATGATTTTCGTTTCGGGTGGATTGCTGGAGGTGCAGCCCGGTGTGATTACGGTGCTGGCGGATACTGCGATTCGCGGTCATGACTTGGATGAAGCCAAGGCCAATGAAGCCAAACGTGCGGCTGAAGAGGCAATGAAGAACAGCAGTACTGAAGTTAATTATGCAATGGCCCAAGCTGAGTTGTCAGAAGCGATGGCACAACTTCAGGCGATTGAGCGCTTACGTAAAAAGACCCATTAAGGCAAGTTCAAAGAAAATAAAAGGCAGCTCAGGCTGCCTTTTTATTGAAGCGTTTATGTCGCGCGACAGTAACCTAGAAGGCGCTCTTTATCACCCCGCCATCCACGCGTAAGGCAGCACCAGTAGTTGCGGAAGCCAAAGGGCTTGCAACATAAGCAACTAGCGATGCCACTTCTTCAGGCTCAGCAAAGCGTTTGATCAGGGAAGTCGGCCTGGCACTCACAAAAAAATCACTTTCAAATTCATCAAATGATTTGTGCTCTGATTTCGCTAATTCCTCCACAAAATCAACCACGCCACGTGACTTGGTCGGCCCTGGCAGAACACAATTTACAGTAATCCCGGTGCCGGCAACGGATTCGGCCAGCCCGCGTGAGACCGCCAGCTGGGCGGTTTTGGTCATGCCGTAGTGAATCATTTCCGTCGGGATTTGAACTGCACTCTCGCTGGAGATGAAAATGATGCGGCCCCAATTGGCGCGCTTCATTGTCGGCAGGTAGAGCCGGGCCAGGCGTACCCCGCTCAAAACATTGACCTCGAAAAAGCGCGTCCAGTCACTATCCGGTATCTCTTCAAAAGGCTTGGCCTCGAAAATCCCTAGATTATTGATGAGGATTTCGACATCAGGGAATGCCTTGCCCAGGGCCTCGGCAACGGTAGCGTCGCTCAGGTCGCCGGCAAAGCCGAGGATAGTTCCTTTGCCTATTTCCTTTAGTTTGGTTACGGCCGCATCGACAGCTGACTGTGAGCGCCCATTAACGATCACGCGTGCGCCCTCGCCTGCCAGAGCCTCGGCAATCGCATAGCCTATGCCGGCAGTACTGCCTGTGACCAGGGCCAGCTTGTTGGTGAGTTGCAGATCCATATATACCTTCCAGTTGGTGAGCATCAATGCTAACAGTCACGCCAGATTTAATGCCAGCTATATGTAAAAGCCGTTAAAATTACGCATCATAAGTCAGTGGTGACTGAACCGTTAAAGCTATGCTCAATAATAAACTCAATATCGTTATCCTTGCTGCTGGTAAAGGTACGCGGATGAATTCCGCCAAGCCCAAGGTGCTGCATGAGCTGGCCGGTAAGCCATTGTTGCAGCATGTCATTACCTGCGCCGAGCAGTTGAATCCGCAGAAAATAATCGTCATTTACGGCTATGGCGGCCAAACCGTGCCGCAGGCGCTGGCACAGGAAAATATCATATGGGTTGAGCAGGCGGAACAGCTGGGTACCGGTCATGCCGTTCAACAGGCAGCATCGCATCTGGACAGCGATGCTGCGACGCTTATCCTGCTGGGCGATGTTCCGCTGGTGAGCGTCGAAAGCTGCAGGAAACTGCTGGAACAGACCCAAGAGCTGGGGCTGCTGACGGTGAATAAAGCCGATCCCAGTGGTTATGGCCGCATTATCCGCAGCCAGTCCGGAGAGCCAACGGAAATCGTCGAGCACAAGGATGCCAGCGCCCAACAGCGCGCGATCAGCGAGGTGAATACCGGCATCATTGCTGCAGCCAATACCCATCTGCTTGCCTGGCTAAAGCGCCTGGGCAATGACAACATGCAGGGCGAATACTACCTGACCGATATCGTAGCTATGGCGGTGAAGGATGGCCTGAACGTAGCCACGGAAATCGTACAGGACGAATCGCAGGTTGCCGGAGTCAATTCAAAACACGATCTGGCAGGCCTGGAACGTGTATATCAATTACGGCAAGCCACGCGACTGTTGCAGGCTGGCGCCACACTGCTTGACCCTTTCCGCATCGATGTACGCGGCGAACTGAAAGTCGGGCAGGATGTGGAGATCGATGTAGGCTGCATATTTGAAGGCAAGGTTGAGCTGGGCGATGGCGTGAAAGTAGGCGCTTACTGTGTAATCACGGATTCTTCCGTTGGTGCAAATACAACGGTGTTACCTTTTACGCACATGCAGCAGGTGACGATCGCAAATGACTGCCATGTCGGCCCCTATGCGCGCTTGCGTCCGGGCACAGAGCTAAGTACGGATACGCATATCGGCAATTTCGTCGAGGTGAAGAATAGCCAGGTGGGCGTTGGCAGTAAGATCAACCATTTAAGCTATGTGGGCGATACGACCGTGGGCAAGAAGGTGAACATAGGCGCCGGTACCATTACCTGCAATTACGATGGGGCAAACAAATTCCGCACGGTGATTGGCGATGGCGCTTTCATCGGTTCGGATTCACAACTGGTAGCGCCGGTTACCATAGGCGAAAATGCAACTATCGGTGCGGGCTCGACCATTACCAAAGATGCGCCGGCTGATGAATTGACCATCTCCCGGGGTAGGCAGACAACAATCAAGGGCTGGAAACGGCCGCAGAAGGTAAAAAAATAACATGTGTGGAATAGTAGGCGCAGTCTCCAGGCGTAATGTAGTCCCCATGCTGATCGAGGGCCTGAGCCGCCTCGAGTATCGTGGTTATGATTCGGCCGGTATCGCTGTGCTAAATGGCACAGGCGCCGATAGTAATATCCGGCGAGTTCGCGCTGTCGGGCGTGTGGCCGAGATGCAAAACAAGGCTAATGCCGAGAGCCTCGCCGGACTGGTCGGCATCGGCCATACGCGCTGGGCTACGCATGGCGGCGTTACCGAATCCAACGCACACCCGCATGTATCCTGCGGCGAGATCGCCGTGGTGCATAACGGCATCATTGAAAATCACGATGAACAGCGTAGCCGCCTGCAAGCGCTGGGTTACACATTCGAGTCGCAGACCGATACCGAAGTCATTGCGCATTTGATCCATTATTACCGGTCACAGGGGAGCACCCTGCTGGGTTCTACGCAGAGCGCCGTGGCAGAATTGAGAGGTGCCTTTGCCATCAGCGTGATCTGCATCAACTCACCGGATGTCATGATCTGCGCCCGCCTCGGCTGCCCTTTGCTGATTGGTTTGGGCGAGGAAGAAAACTTTATCGCCTCCGATGTTTCTGCCGTGTTGTCCGTCACACGCCGGGTGATCTATCTGGAAGACGGCGATGTTGCCGAGATTCGCCGCGAAGGCGTGAAGATATTCGATCTGGCAGGCAAGGCTGTGGAGCGCAAAGTGCATGAGAGCGATGTCTCGCTGGCATCCATGGAGCTCGGCCCCTATTCGCATTTCATGCAAAAGGAAATCCACGAACAGCCGCGCGCGCTGACAGATACTATCGAGGCGGCAATAGACGATGCGAGCTTCAGTCCAGAGTTGTTCGGCAAGGATGCGGCTGAAGTATTCAGCGAGATTGATAGCGTATTGATTCTCGCCGCGGGCACCAGCTATTACGCCGGCCTCACCGCCCGCTACTGGCTGGAGAGTATGGCCCAGCTACCGACCACGGTTGAGATCTCGAGCGAATACCGCTATCGCACGTCCGTACCGAATCCGAGGCAATTGGTGGTCACCATCTCGCAGTCGGGCGAAACGCTCGATACGATGGAGGCCCTCAAGCATGCCAAATCGCTCGGGCAACAGCTCACACTGGCAATTTGCAATGTGCAGGAGAGCGCCATTCCACGCGCCTCCCGGCTCATCTTCTACACGCGCGCCGGCGCCGAGATCGGCGTCGCCTCCACCAAGGCTTTCACTACCCAGCTGGTTGGCCTGTTCACCCTGGCCGCTACGTTAGCCAAACAGCGCGGGTTATTGGATGGGGAGCATGAACGCCTACACTTGGAGGCATTGCGGCATCTGCCGGGCAGCGTGCAATATGCGCTGAACCTGGAGCCGCAAATCCGCGAATGGGCCAAGGCTTTTGCCAATAAACAACATGCGCTATTCCTGGGCCGTGGCGTGCACTACCCTATCGCGCTGGAAGGCGCACTCAAGCTAAAGGAAATCTCCTATATCCATGCCGAGGCTTATCCCGCGGGCGAACTCAAGCATGGCCCGCTGGCATTGGTGGATGAAAACATGCCAGTGGTAGTAATCGCGCCGAATGATGCGCTGCTGGAAAAAGTGAAATCGAATATGCAGGAGGTCAAAGCCCGCGGCGGCGAGCTATTCGTATTCGCCGATGCCGACAGCCACTTCACTGCGTCCGAGGGCGTGCATGTCATTCGCACACCGCGTCATGTGGGCGTGCTGTCGCCCATATTGCATACCATCCCGGTACAGCTGCTGGCCTATCATGCCGCCCTGTTAAAAGGTACGGATGTAGATAAGCCGAGGAACCTGGCCAAGTCCGTGACTGTAGAATAAGTCTTTGTAATTGACTGTTTGCAGTGGCAATCTTTGCCTAGATCAGTCTTGAGCAACAATCGATGCTGAATCAACTCCGCATGTTGGGTTTGCTGCAAATATTGATGTCTATCTTGTATTTCTCAGCAGCTTTTTCGATGATTTTTGACACCACAGCCCAGTCCTGGCCACCATAGCCACAGCCTATCCTGGGCATGTAAAGCGGTACTTTTAGAAAGCTTGCCAATTCAGCGGCATGGTCGACGACGTGTTCGATAGCATCAATATCTGCGTAGACCTTGCCATCCACGCCATAATCGTCTTGCGTGAAGCCGTTCAGCACGTAAAGATCTCGATCTTCAATCTGCACCTCGACGACGCGTCCGAGAATATTGCGGCCCATTTTTGAGGCGGTCTGGCAGTAGGATTTGTAGGGTGGATAGATGGAGGGAAAGACGGAACGCAAAGCCTGCGACTGCCCAAAACCCATGACGCCCTTGGTGTTGCAGCCGTGCAGTATCACGCCCTGCTGGATTTTCGTGAGGTCTTTTTCAATTTCAATCAGTTTGCCCATGTTCGTTGTCCGCTTCTCGTGGGGGGGAATCAATCACATAATGATACCAATTTGCCTGATTAATGCAGCAATTTACATACCAATGGATGGCTAGGAAGCTCGCTTTGTTTAGCGACTAGCCAATATTAAATACGGTGCTCTGAGGTGCCCGTCCCTATTGCCTCTCAGGGCATATTATAAGCAGTAATTTGAATTGAAGCAGATAGGGAGTCGGCAATAACCTGGTTGAGCCCTGCATTACATAACCTAGTTCGGTGCAAAGCTGCCTGCGGGACAGTCCTTGAGCTGCCTGGTAATGCATTCTTGAGCGAGCCGCGTGCCTTCGGAAATCTGCTCCGGCGTCATTTTACTTTCGGTGAAATGCAGCATCCTGGTCCTCCTGCTATCCTGATTAGCTCCGAAGTCTGACGATATCAACAACCACATATAACCGATGACGGCGTTGTGCTTTGGCCCTTCAATGTGCAGGTACATATTTCCCAGATCAAACTGCGCTTCATGGTTGCCTTGCGCGGCAGCCTTAGTGAACCACTTTTGCGCGACTATGGCATCATAATCCACTATCTCGCCCCGCAAATAGGCCACGCCCAAATCAAGCTGAGACCTTTCATGGCCTTGTTCGGCCGCTCTGGTATACCACTTTATTGATTCCGCATAGTCGGGTGTGCCCCATTCCCTTCTCAACAGGATGGTACCCAGTTTGTACTGGGCATCGACAAAGCCCTGTTCAGCTGAGGCACGGTACCATTTCAATGCTTCAGCACGGTCTTCCCTTAATCCATCCGCAGACGAATACATCAGGCCAAGATTATATTGAGCCTTGGCATTACCTTGTGTAGCGAGATTCTTATAGATGGCAGCGGCCGCATGGTAATCACCGGCGTCGATGGCTGCTTTTGCCTCGTCCAGTGTTTCTGCTCGGAGTGCCACGCTGGAAGTTAATAAAACGAGAGCCAGCAAGTAATAGCTTATTGTTTTCAAATCGATCCCGCATTCCAGATATTGAGATGAGAATACTAAAGCTTACCCCGAAAGGCATCCAGGAGTATGCTGGTTTGAAAGGCCGTGTTCATGCAAGGATGAATTTCGGATGGATTGAGTGGTCTAGTTTTTCATAGGAGGTAATTCTCATGAATGCTGTGCTACAGGAACTGCTCAAAGGACAAGAGGAGAAATACCCGCATAACCTTGAAACAAAGTTCGCCAGAATATTCACCAGAGTTATGGCGATGTGGGGTACGCCGGCGCTGGATGTCTATCTCGGCGAATTGATGATTGACGAGAAAGGCGACCGCCAGGGGTTCCCCAAGGAAATATCTGCCGAGATTTTCATGCTCAGCCTGTTGCACGACAAGGTGATGGCAGAAATCAACAGGAAGCGCGATGAGGAAGGCGATGTCTGGTCCAATGAGAAGGTAAAGCTGGGCCTGGAAGAAGAGCACATCGAGTATTCCCCGCGGGGCTTCTTCAGTGCGCTGGATGCTGATAATACGCGCGCTGTTCGCCTGTTCATTGAGGCAGGGATCGATCTGGACGAAGTCAACAAGGCCGGCTGGACGCCATTGATGGTTTCCTCTTTCATGGGCAGCGAAGCGACGGCAGAGCTGCTGATCAATGCCGGCGCCAATGTAAATACCAGAGATAAGCGAGGCTACGGCCCATTGCACTGGGCTGCCTACCGCGGCTTTACCAGGATCGTGGATTTGCTGGTGCAGAAAGGCGCTTACGTGAACGCCCAGAGCGACAAGGGGCTATCCCCGCTGCTTCAGGCCTCAGCCTGCGGCCATGCGGAAATCGTGCAATTGCTGCTCAGTAAAAAAGCCATCGTCAATGATGCCGACAAAGAGGGCTGGACGCCTTTGCACAAGGCAGTAGCCAATGGCCACAAGGACGTGGTGATGTCGCTTTTGGCTGCAAACGCCGATCCTAATATTGAGAACCTGGCCGGGCTGACCCCGCTCGATATCGCTAAAAAAGGCTCCAGGAATTTCCCTACCGCATTCTCCGGGCTGGTTTCCATCCTCTCCGGACAGAAGGTTGACCATTAATCCCGTAGTTTCAGGCGTAACTCTGAAGGCAGATATGGAGCCGCTACACCCTGAGTCCCTACTGCTTCATTTAGTCCTACACGCTAATCAGAAATCCGCTTATGTTCGGATTTGAATCAAATGCTTAGCATTACAGCTCATTACTTGTTAGGGAGTTGCCATGTTAAGCACCGTACTCTTGGTAGTCTTGATATTGCTGTTGGTGGGCGCTCTGCCCGCCTGGCCACATAGCAGAAGCTGGGGATATGGGCCGAGTGGAATAACCGGCGTCATTCTGATTATTCTGATTGTGTTATTACTCACAGGCAGGATTTAGTAATGGCAGTAAAAAAGCCCATGCGACATGGGCTTTTTGTTATGCAGGCCCGGATAAAGCCATGATCAAAAGCACCAGGTTAAAGCAATTGCAGAAGGTGGCATTCGGTTCGGTGCAGGAATGGTTTCATCAGCGCGCCGGTAGCAAGGGAGCCGCGCTTGCGTTCTATACCTTATTCTCCATGGCGCCACTGCTGATACTGGTAATCTCAATTACTGGTGCCATATTTGGCGAGAAGGCCGCTCAGGGAGAGATATTTAACCAACTAAATGGACTGGTGGGCCCCAAAGGCGCAGAAGCCATCCAGATGCTGCTGGCCTCTGCGCACAACTCAGGCTCCGGCACGGTGGCTACCATCGTAGCTACGGTGCTGATGCTGATAGGTGCCACTACCGTATTTTCAGAGCTGAAGGATAGCCTTGATGAACTGTGGTACGTACCGATTTCCCGTCATAGTGGCCTGGTATCCTTCGCCAAGACAAGGCTGATGTCTTTTGGCCTGATTCTGGTACTGGCCTTTTTGCTGTTGGTGTCTTTAGTGGTTAGTGCGATATTGCAGCTGCTTGAGAATTACTGGAGCGGCATCTGGAGCAATATTGCCTATGTGGTTTCGCCAGTTACGCAGATATTCTCGTTTCTGGTTATTACCTGCCTGTTTGCGTCCATTTTCAAGCTTTTACCTAATATCAAAATCTCATGGCGGGACGTATGGATAGGCGCACTTGGCACAGCCGGATTGTTTGTGCTCGGCAAGCACCTCATAGGCTTGTACCTGGGCAATAGTGCAGTAGCATCGAGCTACGGTGCGGCCGGGTCGGTGATTGCCCTGCTGTTATGGGTATATTATTCGGCGCAGATTTTCTTTTTTGGGGCGGAATTTACACGGCAATATGCGCTGTGGTATGGCAGCTTGCGTGGATCGAATGAGGCGCTGAAGCAGATGAAGGCCGAAGTGCCGGCTTAAAAGAAAAAAGGGCGGAATTACCGCCCTTTTTATAATTTACCGGTTGATTAACCGTGCTTGTAATGCTTCTTTAGAGCTTTTTTCACTTCCCAGGTTACTTCAAGACCTTCCGGGAATACCAACAGATCGCCAACAGTGAAATTGATCGGCTCGCTGCCGTCAGTTGGGGTCAAGGTGCATTCGCCTTCAAGAATGTAAGCAGTTTCACGTGCATTGAATTCAAATGGGAATACAGAAACTTCCTTGGACCATGTAGGCCACTTGGATACGCCAAGCTCTGCCAGGCGTGCTTCAGATGGGTTGTGTTCGATAGTTACATTAGCCAAGATAAATCCTTTCCATGCACATTTGCCAGGCAAGTGTGCGTATGTCTGTTAAATGGGTATTTTTAAAACAAATCAGGTAAGTAGCCAAGATTTATAGGCGTTACTTAACGCAGGCGACATCATAAAGCCTTTTGGCTTTAGCTTCCACTCTTACGGTCAAAGAACCTTGATTTATCAGCCAAATCGGTAATGCTTGCGCAGCGGTTTTTTGACTTCCCAACTACAGGACAGGCCGGTAGGGAAAGTAACCAGATCGCCTTTGCCGAAGCTGACCGGTTCGCCGCCTTTGGGAGTGACGGTCACTTCACCTTCGAGAATGTAGGCG
The DNA here is from genome assembly GCA_964494575.1 of uncultured Methylophilaceae bacterium. Taxonomy (GTDB): domain Bacteria; phylum Pseudomonadota; class Gammaproteobacteria; order Burkholderiales; family Methylophilaceae; genus JBCKUK01. The sequence continues at coordinate 10,284 of CAZBSR010000004.1, forward strand.
ATTTCACGCTCGGAATAAGACCATGGAAATACCGATACTTCCTTGGTCCAGGTTGACCAGCTGGAAACGCCCAGCTCATCGAGGCGGGCTTGGCTAGGGTTATGTTCGACAGTGATGGTGGCCATTTCAACTCCTCCGATTCACAAAAAACCAAGAATAAACCTACAGCCAATCCCAATCAAGATGCGCTTTTTTCGGTGCATTTTTCATGGCCCAGTCCCACAACACTGGCGGGATAAGGCGCATCAGGCGTGCTACCCAGCCCATCTGCCAAGGGACGACTATAAAGCGGCGTTGATGGGCGATGGCCTTGGCCATCCTGGCAGCGGCTACATCGGCATCCATCAGGAAGGGCATCTTGTAGGTATTGACGTCGGTCATGGGGGTGCGGATATAGCCGGGAGCAATGGTCGTGACATGGATGCCATAGGCCGCCATTTCTATCCTCAGGCTTTCCAGATAGCTGGTTGCCGCCGCCTTGGAGGCGCTATAAGCACCGGCACCGGGCAGGCCGCGAACGCCCGCTACACTGGTTATCCCGACCAGGCTACCCTTCCCGCTGGCGCGCATGGCGGCAATGAATGGCTGGAAGGTGTGCACCATGCCGAGCACGTTGATTTCCATGATGGCCTTGAAGGCGAGGCTATCTTCTTTAAGTTCGGTGAGGGTGCCCCGGCTGACGCCGGCATTGGCGATAACGATGTCGGGTACCCCGAAACGCCGGATGAAATCTGCGGCGGCTTGTTCAAGTGCCTCGGCATTACGCACATCCAGCGCATAGGTTGCGACGGGGGCATCAAGTTTGGCGGCTATCTCCTGCAACAGCTCGCCGCGCCGTGCCGCAAGACCTAAAGTAGCCCCGGCGCTGGCGTAGTGCTGGGCTAGCGCCTGGCCGATGCCGCTCGATGCACCGGTAATGAAGATTTTCATTGCTTGAATACCGGCTTTTGGTTGATGCGTTACTTGGCCTTCTTTTCGGCGCGTGCCTTGGCAATCAGGTAATCAGCCACTTGTAGCGCCTGCACGTTGCCGCCAGCCATGGTGCTGGATGTGATGTATTTGCCATCAATAATAAGGCTGGGAACACCGGTAGCGCCTGATGCACGGAAGAACTGTGCGGCTCGGCTCAACTTGGTGTTATTGGAGAATGAATTGAAAGTCTCGGCCACCTTTTTGCGGTCGAGGCCGCTTTCCTTGGTGATCCAGTCAATGGTTGCACGCTCATCGTCGGGCCTTAGCGCTCTTTTGGTATGGATGGCTTCAAATAACCTGGAGTGGAGTTTTTCGAGCACACCCAGCGTCTCCATGGTGTAATAGGCTTTAGCCATAGGTGCCCAGTCTGGGCGTGGCAGGCCTGGGATCCGCTTGAAATATACGTCCTGGGGCAGTTTCTTTACCCAGGCAGCGAGTTGGGGCTCTAGTGCATGGCAATGCGGACAGCCATACCAGAACAGTTCAGTGACTTCGATTTTGGCAGGATCGTCCGTGGAGATAGTCTGCGTTGTCTGGTCGAAGTCTGCGCCAGCCATAGGCTCGGCCATTGCATTTACCGCAAAAAATAACATCAGGGCGGCGAATAGTTTTTTCATTGTCATCATTCCTTGTTCTTGTTTCGGTTAATGGGTTATTGACTGGTTGCTGTCGTGTTCACTTTGATCAGGTCAGCGCTGAATCCGTTCTGTACCAATTCGCCGCGAGCCTTGTTTATTTGCTCTAGGCTGGTAAAGGGCCCTACGCGCACCCGATGCCATGTGCCTTTATCAGGGATGGTGGCAGTCTGCACGATGGCCTCCATACCAAGTAACGCCAGTTTGGCTTTTTGGTTGTCAGCTTCCTGCTCACTTTGGAATGCGCCTACCTGCAGGAAATAATTTTCGTTGGTCTGGGCAGATGGTGCTTCAGCCTCTTTCTGCTTGATTTGCTGCTCGGTTACCTGGGTTTCGCTGCCCGGCAGTATGGTATAAAAATCAAAACGCGGTTTGCCTGAAGCACCCTTGTCCGGATTTTCCTCAGCCGGCAAAGCGCTGGTATCCGCTTTGGATTCAGGATTTTCACTTTCGATCTTGGGTGCAGGCGCGCCTTTTGACACGAAAGGGCTATCGCCGCCCTTGATAAATATAGCCACACCCACTGAAATACCTACGCCTACCAGCAGACCGATCAAAAACCCGATCAGAAAAGGGCTGCCCTTGCTGCTGGAGCTTTCCCTGGCTGCAGCGGGTTTATAGTCTCGACTCATATTCATTCCTTATCATTTCTTGATTACATGCTTTCCGGTGCAGTAAGCCCCAGTAACTGCAGGCCGTTTTTCAGTACTTGTTGCGTGGCACTCACCAGGGACATACGCGCCAGCTTTAATGTTTCATCGTCCACCAGGAACTGTTCAGCATTGTAGTAGCTATGCAAATCGCTAGCCAAATCTTTTAGGTAGTTGGCAATCATATGCGGCGCAAGTTCCTGCGCGGCGATTTCTACCCCTTCCGGAAATTCGCTCAGGCGCTGCATCAAGGCGGATTCGTGCTTTGCCACAAGCGGGCTCAGGTCGGCGCTGCGTAGACTTGCCACATCGCCGCCCCACAGGCTCAGCACCTTACAGATGCGCGCATGCGCATACTGGATGTAATACACGGGGTTGTTGTTGGATTGCTCGCGGGCAAGATCGATATCAAACACCAATTGCGAATCGGCGCGCCGCTCCACCAGGAAGTAGCGCGTGGCATCGCAGCCGGCTTCCTCGATCAGGTCGCGCAGTGTCAGGTAGCTGCCGGCGCGTTTGGATATCTTGACCTCTTCGCCGCCACGCATGACCGCCACCATCTGGTGCAGCACATATTCCGGCCAGCCCTGGGGGATGCCGGCGTTTAGCGCCTGCAAGCCGGCCCGTACCCGCGTGATGGTACTGTGGTGGTCCGCACCCTGCTCATTGATGACACGCACAAAACCGCGCTGCCATTTATCCAGGTGATAGGCGATATCCGGCACGAAATAGGTATAACCGCCGTCAGTCTTGCGCATGACGCGGTCCTTGTCATCGCCGAAATCGGTAGTGCGTAGCCAGAGCGCATCATCCTGCTCATAGGTATGGCCGCTGCCCACCAGGGTATTTACCGTGCTGTCCACTTTGCCGTCGGTATACAGCGCGGACTCAAGCGAAAACACATCAAATTTGATACCGAATGCATGCAGGTCGAGATCCTGCTCATGACGCAGATAGGCCACGGCAAAATGGCGTATCGATGCGGTATCTTCAATATCGCCGCTGGCGGTTACCTGCAAGTCATCGGCAATAACGGTTTGCTTGGCCAGATAAGCATTGGCGACATCGGCGATATAGTCGCCGCGATAGCCGTCCTCCGGCCAGGCGGCATCATCGGGGCTGATGCCTTTGCAGCGCGCCTGCACCGATTTGGTCAGGTTTTCGATCTGCACGCCGGCGTCATTGTAGTAAAACTCACGCGTGACATCCCAGCCGCTTGCGTCCAGCAGGCGCGCCAGGCAGTCGCCCACCGCCGCACCGCGTCCGTGGCCCACGTGCAGCGGGCCGGTAGGATTGGCAGAGACGAATTCAACCTGTACTTTCCGCTTGTTGCCGCTACTGTTGCGGCCAAATTGCGCGCCCTGTTGCTGGATTGTTCTAATCACGGCCTGCCTGGCCATGGGACTCAAAAAGAAATTGATAAAACCGGCACCGGCGATCTCAACTTTTTCGATATAGGGCGAGTCCGGCAAGGCCTGGATCAGGCTTTCAGCAATAGCGCGCGGATTCTGGCGCAGCGGTTTCGCCAGCGCTAAAGCAAGATTGGTGGCAAAATCGCCATGCTGTGCGGCTTTTGGCCGTTCAAGCAGGATGTCTGGATTATTTGTTTCCGGCGCAATGCTTTTTGCGGCCTGGGTGAGTAATTCGGTAAGATGTGCTTTCAATGCGCGGCCATCATAAAACGTGAAAGGCGTATTTTAACCTATCTTGACCTGCAGCCTTATAACGGATTCTCCCCGGCTTCGATGCCCATGCAAATATTAAAAATCGCCCTTGATGTCCCGTTGGACAGGCTTTTCGATTACCTGGACGGCGGACTGGCGGTCCAGGTTGGCCAGCGTGTAGTCGTGCCTTTCGGCAGGCGCAAGCAAGTCGGCATCGTGGTTGATATCGCAGGTGCGAGCGATGTTCCGGCAGCCAAGCTCAAAGCCATTCTCCAGGCCTTTCCTGATGAGGCGCCACTGGATGCCGAGACCTTCGCCCTGCTGCGCTTCTGCGCAGATTATTACCAATATCCTTATGGGCAGGCGCTGATGGCCGCGTTGCCTACACGTTTACGCCAGACCGAGCCTGCCGTCACCCGCAAGCAGTATATTTATGGCCTGACTGAAGTGGGCAAGGCGCAGCTGGTCGAAGCAATCCCGGCCCGGAAGATTGTTCAGCGCCGGATATTTCTGGCCTTGGCATCAAACCGAGCTGCTTCAGCAGCCGTTTTGATGGACATGCCCCATGCGGGTATATGCGAAAGCGAGTGCTTGAGCGAATCTGCCCTGGCTGAGCTGTCAGGCTCATGGCGCAAGGCCATCCAAGGCATGGTGGAAGATGGCTGGGTACAAGGCAGCGAAGTGCTGGCGGGGCTCAACAATAGCCACAAGCCGGACCCGATACAGCCGCAGCTCAATCAGGATCAGGCGCAGGCATTGCAGGCTATCCTCGCGGATACGCAAAAATTCAAGCCCTGGTTATTACACGGCATCACCGGCAGCGGCAAAACCGAAGTCTATATCAGGCTTATACAGTCGGTTTTGGCCCAGGATAATGATCATGAGCATACTGGTCAGGTGCTGGTGCTGGTTCCCGAGATCAACCTCACGCCACAGCTGGAAGCGCGTTTTCGCAGCCGCCTCCCGCAGTTTCCGTTAGTCTCTTTGCACAGCAATTTGAGCGAGAGTGAGCGCTTGCAGAACTGGCGTCTGGCCCAGTCCGGCCAGGCTCGCATCATCATCGGCACGCGCCTGGCGATATTCACGCCCATGCCCGGGTTGCGGCTAGTGATTGTGGACGAAGAACACGATGGCTCCTATAAACAGCAGGATGGCATGCGCTACCACGCGCGTGATGTAGCGCTGATGCGTGCCAAGCGCCGCAAGGTGCCTATCCTGCTCGGCTCTGCGACGCCGGCGTTGGAAACCTGGCATAACGCACTTAACGATAAATACGGCCTGCTTAAATTAACCGACCGCGCCGTGGCCAAGGCTGTGCTGCCGGATATCCGCTGCATTGATACTTCACGCGGCGGTACGCACGAAGGTCTCTCGCCGATTCTGGTCGAAGCCATGCGCGAGCGCCTGAGGCGCGGTGAGCAAAGCCTGCTATTCATTAATCGCCGGGGGTTTGCTCCGGTGCTGCTATGTTCGGCCTGTAACTGGATAGCGCCCTGCTCGCGCTGCAGTTCAAGGCTGGTAGTGCACCTGAAACAGGGCAGATTACGTTGCCATCATTGCGGCCATGAAGAAAGAATTGCGCGCCAATGCCCCAGTTGCGGCAATGCGGATTTACATCCGACCGGTCATGGTACGCAGCGGCTGGAGCAGACCCTGGCTGCACTTATGCCGGAAGCGCGCATCCTGCGCATCGACCGCGATAGCACCCGGCGCAAGCATGCGCTTACTGACATGCTGGCCGCGGTGCATGCCAATGAAGTGGATATCCTGGTTGGTACGCAGATGCTGGCCAAAGGTCATGATTTTCCTAACCTGACATTGGTCGGCGTGATTGATACCGATAGTGCGCTGTTCAGCCCGGATTTCCGTGCAGCCGAACGCCTGTTTGCGCAGCTCATGCAAGTGGCGGGGCGTGCCGGACGTGCTGACAAAGCCGGGGAAGTGTTGATACAGACCGCTTTTCCTGACCATGCCTTATTCAATGCGCTGCGCAAGCAGGATTATGTGGCCTACTCGGAGAGCCTGTTGCAGGAGCGTGAAATGACCCAGTTCCCGCCCTACGCCTTTATGGCATTGCTGCGAGCGGAAGCCAATAATTACCGTGTTGTTGAGCAGTTTTTGCAGCAGGCCGCCGATGCGGCACGGAGGATTTTGAATCAGAATGCGTCGGATGAGGTCATGGTCTACGATGCGGTACGTCCGCAAATGGAGCGCCTGAAAGGCATGGAGCGCGGTCATTTATTGCTGCAAGCGCAGAGCCGTCAGCCCATGCAGGCGCTGTTAAGAAATTGGGTGGCACAACTACGCGCGCACCCACTGGGTGCAAAACTCCGCTGGGCGGTGGATGTAGACCCATTGGAGTTTTAGCAGTTTTACGCGAGGCTTGAGAAAACTCGATGGCGAGCCTAGACTACTTGCCGCATTTTGCAGGCTTGGCAGTCTCGATTTCCTTCACCACGCCTTTTTTGTGCTCGACTTCAACGCAGGAGCCGACCACGAGCGGCCCATTATCCGAATCTATCTTGGTTTTATCGGTAACTTCGACTTGCTGCCCGCTGACAATCCAGATGCCGGCGTTGCCATCGGGGCGGCTATCCACCCTGCCGTAAAATTCTTCATCAGCAAAAGCGGTCGCGCTGAAAATCAATGAGCCTGCAGCAACGGCAAGCAGGTATTTAAGTGACGGTGATTTTTTGGTGTTAGTAATATTCATATCATTCTCCTTAAAGAAAGCCGTTTCAGATTGGGGTCTGGAACGGGCAGATGAATATTACTAATCCGGCGTTTTATCCCATATAGGACAATAGCTGATTCAATTGTAAGCGCTTATGAAGTCAGGAGTGATACGGCTTGCTGAGGGTATGAACAGCTTCTATCATCGCCGCTGCATTCTCTGGTGGCGTGAACTGCGTAATGCCATGCCCCAGATTGAATACATGGCCGTTGCCCTTGCCGTAGCTTTGCAGGATATCGCCAACTTCACGCGTAATCACTTCCGGGTTGGAGAGCAGGATCGCCGGGTCGAGGTTGCCTTGCAGCGAGACTTTATCGCCCACTCTTTGCCGGGCTGAGCCTATATCAATCGTCCAGTCCAGGCCCACGCAGTCGGCGCCGATATTCGCGATGCTTTCCAGCCACAAGCCGCCACCTTTGGTGAATACGGTGCATGGGACAATCCGGCCATCATGCTCGCGCGTGAGGCCAGCGACGATTTTTTTCATGTATTGCAGCGAAAACTCCTGGTAAGCCGCATGGGAAAGCGCACCGCCCCATGAATCGAAAATCATGACCGCTTGCGCACCGGCTTCAATCTGCGCATTGAGGTAAAGAATCACGGCTTGCGCATTGGTTTCCAGGATATGGTGCAGCAAGTCCGGGCGCTCATAGGCCATTTTCTTGATGTTCAGGAAATCGGTGCCGCCCTTGCCTTCCACCATGTAGCAGGCCAGTGTCCATGGGCTGCCGGAGAAGCCGATCAGCGGTACCTTGCCATTTAATGTTTTGCGAATCTGGCTGACGGCATCAGTCACATATCTGAGTTTGCTGCCTATATCAGGTACGGCCAGCTTGCGGATCTCGACTTCGTCACGCAGCGGACGCTCGAATTTCGGGCCTTCACCATCCTCAAAATACAGGCCCAGACCCATGGCATCCGGCACAGTCAGGATGTCTGAGAACAGGATGGCGGCATCGAGCGGAAAACGCTCTAACGGCTGCATGGTGACTTCAGTAGCATAGTCCGGGTTTGTGGCCAGGCCCAGAAAGCTGCCGGCACGCTTGCGAGTCTCCCGGTATTCGGGCAGGTAGCGCCCCGCCTGGCGCATCATCCATACCGGCGTGTAATCCGTGGGCTGGCGCAGGAGTGCGCGCAGGAATGTATCGTTCTCGAGATGTGACAAATTAAGGCCTGCTTTTATGCTTAATGATGCTGTTTGTTATCTGGGCAAAGTGCTACTGCCCATCAGGAATTCATCTACTGCGCGTGCAGCTTGGCGACCTTCACGGATGGCCCAGACCACCAGGGATTGGCCGCGCCGCATATCACCGGCAGCAAATACTTTTGCCTTGGAGGTCGCATAGCAACCCACACCATCGGTGGTGGCCTTGGCGTTGTTGCGCGCATCCTTTTCCACACCAAAAGCGTCCAGCACTTTTTGCATGGGGCTGACAAAGCCCATTGCCAGCAGGATCAGGTCAGCGGGGATGGTGAATTCCGAACCGGGAATTTCCGCTATCTTGCCATCCTTGAATGTAACGCGCGCGCCCTTCAGCGCCTTGACCTTACCGTTCTCACCGATCAGCTCCTTGGTGGTAATTGACCAGTCGCGCTCCACGCCTTCCTCATGCGAGCTGGAGGTGCGCATTTTCAGAGGCCAGTCGGGCCAAGTCAATTCCTTGTTTTCCTGTTCCGGTGGCTGCGGCATCAATTCAAACTGGGTAACCGAGATCGCACCGTGGCGGTTGGAGGTGCCTACGCAGTCCGATCCGGTATCGCCGCCGCCGATGACGATGACATGCTTGCCGGTAGCCTTGACCTGGTTTGGAACGCTGTCTCCGGCAACGACCATGTTCTGCGCCGTGAGGAAATCCATGGCGAACATGACGCCATCCAACTCGCGCCCTGGCACCGGCAGATCCCGCGGCAACTCGGCGCCGCCAGCAAGGATCACTGCGTCGTATTCCTGCAGTACATCATCGGCTTTGACGTTTTCGCCCACATTCTGATTGACGCGGAACTCCACGCCCTCGGCTTCCATTTGTATCATGCGGCGGTCGATATGGATTTTTTCCATCTTGAAATCCGGAATGCCATAGCGCAATAAACCACCGATACGATCCTGCTTTTCCAATACCACTACATCATGGCCTGCGCGCGCCAGCTGCTGTGCCGCAGCCAGGCCTGCCGGGCCGGAGCCGACAATGGCAACTTTTTTGCCGGTTTTCTGCTCCGGCAATTGGGGCAGGACATAGCCTTTTTCCCAAGCCTTATCGATGATCGCGTGCTCGATAGATTTAATGCCGACGGGATCGGCATTAATATTGAGTACGCAAGCCGCCTCGCACGGTGCCGGGCAGATACGGCCGGTGAATTCGGGGAAGTTGTTGGTGGAATGCAGTACTTCGATCGCATGCTTCCAGTCCTGGTGATAGACCAAGTCATTCCAATCGGGAATGATATTGTTCACCGGGCAGCCGGTAGTGCAGAAGGGAATACCGCAATCCATGCAGCGCGCGCCTTGTGTTTTGGCCTCGTCATCTGTCAGGTGCAGTACAAACTCCTTGTAGTTTTTAACACGCTCGGGAACCGGTAGATTGGCTTCCGACAGGCGCTGGTATTCCAGGAATCCGGTAATCTTTCCCATCAGGCGGCCTCCAGCACTTTCTGCTCGGAGAGGTCGATCAGCGCGCGTTTATATTCATTCGGCATGACCTTGATGAATTTCCCCCGGTATTCTTCCCAGTTCTGCAATATGGTTGTTGCGCGCTCACTGCCGGTGTAGGCAGCATGCCGCGTGATCAAATGTTTCAATGTAATTTCATCCGGCTGGTTAAGGTGATGCACCGTATTCTCGGAAATGTTATCAATGTGCTCGACTTTTTCCAGTGACACCATGCCGAGATTGCAGCGCTTGGCGAACATGCCGTCCACATCGTAGACGTAAGCCACGCCGCCGGACATGCCCGCCGCGAAATTGAGACCGGTAAGCCCTAGAACCACCACCGTGCCGCCGGTCATGTATTCACAGCCATGATTGCCTACGCCTTCGACCACTGCCGAGGCGCCGGAATTACGCACACAGAAGCGTTCACCAGCGACGCCATTGAAGTAGCTTTCACCCACGGTCGCACCGTACATGACGGTATTACCGGCGATGATGTTCTCTTCAGGCGCGCCGCGGAATGCTTGTGGCGGCTTGATGACAATGCGTCCTCCGCACAGGCCTTTGCCCACATAGTCGTTGCCTTCGCCGGTAAGCTCCATGGTAATGCCATGTGCCAGGAAGGCAGCAAAACTCTGGCCTGCCGTTCCTGAAAGTTTTACCGTGATGGTGTCGTCCGGCAAGCCGGCATGGCCATAACGCACGGCTACCTGATTGGACAGCATGGTTCCCACAGTGCGGTTGGTGTTGACGATAGGGGACTCGATGACAACTTTCTGCCCATGATCCAGCGCCGGCTTGGCCTGCTCGATTAACTTGTTGTCCAGCGCCCGTTCCAGACCATGCTCCTGCGACTCATTATGGCGGCGGGAAACCGTTTCATCCATTTTCGGCTGGTGGAATATCCTGCTGAAATCCAGGCCACTGGCTTTCCAGTGGTCGATGCCAGCCTGCATATCGAGCAGGTCGGCGCGGCCGATCAAATCATCAAATTTGCGGATACCCATGGATGCCATCAGCTCGCGTATCTCTTCGGCAACGAAGAAGAAATAATTGACCACGTGTTCAGGTTGGCCGGTGAAGCGCTTGCGCAAGACGGGGTCTTGCGTGGCGACGCCGACGGGGCATGTATTCAGGTGACACTTGCGCATCATGATGCAGCCTTCAACCACCAGTGGAGCAGTGGCGAAGCCGAATTCATCGGCACCCAGCAGCGCACCTATTACCACATCGCGACCGGTTTTCATCTGGCCATCGACTTGGACGATGACACGGCCGCGCAGCTGGTTCAGCACCAGTGTCTGCTGTGTTTCCGATAAGCCCAGCTCCCAGGGAGTACCCGCATGCTTGATGGAAGATATCGGTGATGCACCGGTGCCGCCATCATGACCGGCAACCACGATGTGGTCAGACTTGGCTTTTGCCACGCCTGCAGCCACAGTGCCGATGCCGGTCTCAGATACCAGCTTGGTGGAAATGGAAGCTTTCGGGTTGGCATTTTTCAGGTCATGAATCAGCTGCGCCAGATCCTCGATTGAATAAATATCGTGATGTGGCGGCGGCGAGATCAGGCCAACGCCGGGCACGGAGAAGCGCAACTTGGCGATATATGGGCTGACTTTATGGCCAGGAAGCTGGCCACCCTCACCGGGTTTGGCACCTTGCGCCATCTTGATCTGAATCTGGTCTGCACTGGCTAGATATTCTGCGGTAACGCCAAAACGCCCCGATGCAACCTGCTTGATGCGGGAGCGCATGGAGTCGCCAGCCTTGAGCGGGATAACCCTTTCAATCAGTTCCGTGCCGATGACTGTCGCCATCGAACTTGCTTCGGTCATGGAGATAAAGCGTTTCGGGTCTTCGCCACCTTCGCCGGTATTGGATTTGCCGCCAATGCGGTTCATGGCAATGGCCAAAGTGGCATGTGCTTCGGTGGAAATCGAGCCGAGCGACATCGCACCTGTGGCAAAGCGCTTGACGATCTCTTTGGCCGATTCAACCTCTTCCAGCGGTACCGCTGCTCCCGCAGGCTTGATCTCGAACAGGCCGCGCAAGGTCATATGGCGCCTGCTCTGGTCGTTGATCAGTTTGGCGTACTCTTTGTAAGTGCTTGCTTCGCCGGTTCGCGTTGCATGCTGTAGCTTGGCGATGGAGTCCGGCGTCCACATATGCTCTTCGCCGCGTACGCGGAAAGCGTATTCGCCTCCGGCATCCAGTGCGCTTTCCAGCAACGGGTCGTCGCCAAATGCACCGTTATGCAGACGCAGGCTTTCTTCGGCTACTTCATCGAGGCCGATGCCTTCGATATTGGTGGCGGTGCCGGCAAAATATGCATTAACAAAAGCGCTGTTCAGTCCGACGGCCTCGAAGATTTGTGCGCCGCAATAGGATTGATAGGTGGAAATGCCCATCTTGGACATGACCTTGTACAAACCCTTGCTGATGGCTTTGACGAATTTCTTGTGACTAGCCTGAATATCAGAGCCCGCATCGGCACCTGCCATATTAGCTATGGTTTCAAAAGCCAGCCACGGACAGATGGCCTCGGCACCATAGCCAGCCAGCAGGGCAAAGTGGTGTACTTCGCGTGCCGAGCCGGTATCGACTACCAGGCCGGTATTGGTGCGCAAGCCGACGCGCACCAGATATTGATGCGTGGCGGCGCAGGCCAGCAGTGCCGGGATTGCCAGACGCTCGGCACAGACTTGGCGATCAGACAGGATAAGCACATTGAATCCATCTGTGACCGCCTGTTCAGCGGCTTTGCGCAAAGCATCGATGGCGGCGGCCATGCCCTTTTTACCTTGTTCGGCGGGATAGGTGATATCCAGTGTCAATGAGCGATAGCGTCCCTGGGTGAGGCTGTCGATGACCTTTAGCTGTTCCAGCTCGCTTGGCGTCAGCACGGGCTGGCTGGATTCCAGGCGCAAAGGAGGGTCGGTTTCATTAATGCCAAGCAGGTTCGGCTTGGGCCCGATAAAAGTCACCAGCGACATCACCAGCTCTTCGCGAATAGGGTCTATCGGCGGATTGGTAACTTGGGCAAATAATTGCTTGAAGTAATAATAGAGCAGCTTGGGTTTGTTGGACAGCACAGGTAACGCGCTGTCGTTGCCCATTGAGCCCATGCCCTCTTCACCGGCTACTATCATGGGGTGCAGGATGAATTTCAGGTCTTCCTGGGTATATCCAAAGGCTTGCTGCATATCCAGCAGCGGTACATCTGATCGATACGCAGGCTCGGCTGCTTTAGGCAGGTCGCCGAGGAAGTAGCGGGATTTTGCTATCCATTCACGATAGGGCTTGGCTTTTGCCAAATCCTGCTTGATTTCGGCGTCATCAATAATCCGGCCTTGCTCCATATCTATGAGCAGCATCTTGCCGGGTTCCAGGCGCCATTTTTTGACGATTTTTTCCTGGGGAAATGTCAGCACGCCCATTTCCGAAGCCATCATGACATAGTCATCATCGGTGATCAGGTAGCGCGCGGGGCGCAGGCCATTGCGATCCAGTGTGGCGCCTATCATGCGGCCGTCGGTGAAGGCCACTGCGGCGGGGCCGTCCCATGGCTCCATGAGGGCGGCGTGATATTCATAGAAGGCGCGGCGATCTTCATCCATCAGCTGGTTGCCTGACCAGGCTTCAGGAATCAGCATCATCATGGCGTGCGGCAGCGAATAGCCACCGGCGACCAGTAATTCAAGGGCATTATCAAAAGCGGCGGAATCAGACTGGCCTTCAACAATGAGCGGCCACACTTTCTCCAGGTCTTCGCCTATCAAGGCGGAGCGCATCGCACCGTGGCGTGCGGCCATCCAGTTGACGTTGCCCTGCATGGTGTTGATCTCGCCGTTGTGGGCGATCATGCGGAATGGATGAGCCAGATCCCACGCCGGGAAAGTATTGGTGGAGAAGCGCTGGTGAACCAGCGCCAAGGCAGAAACCATGCTTTCGTCAGTCAGGTCGCGATAGTAAACGCCAACTTCATTGGCCAGCAACATACCTTTATAGACGATGGTGCGCGAGGAAAGCGATGGGATATAAAACTGCGAGGCATCCTGCAGCTTCAGCGCGGCTACTGCATGCTCGATGCGTTTGCGAATGATGAACAGTTTGCGTTCGAAAACATTTTGATCGGCGGCATTCGAGCCGCGGGCGATAAATACTTGCCGCATGACGGGCTCAACGGCCTTGGCAGCGTCGGCGATATTGCTATTGTCGCGAGGAACATCGCGCCAGCCCAGCAGGCTCTGGGCTTCTTCCTGGATAATACGCGCAACGATAGACTCGCAGGCAGCACGGTTATCCGGAGACTGTGGTAGGAACAGGGTGCCGCAGGCGTAGTCGCCGGCAACAGGTAAATCGATATTGAGTTTGGTTGCTTCCTTGCGCATGAAAGCATCGGGCATCTGAATCAAGATGCCGGCACCATCGCCCAGCTTGGGATCGTAGCCGGTTGCGCCGCGATGGGTAAGGTTGGCAAGAATTTGCAAACCCTGGTTGACTATCTTGTGGCTTTTCTGGCCCTTGATATGGGCGATAAAACCTACGCCACAGGCGTCATGTTCGTTAGCCGAGTTATATAATCCCTGGCTCTCAGGCTTGTTATATAGCCAGGGATCATTAAATGCTTCGGTGTTATTAGGTATTACAGTTTCGTCCGGCGTATTCAAGCAACTATCCTATCAATCCCCGTCATCAATTTAAGCACGCAAATCGAGGGTATTCACGCGTTACAGGCCAAATCCATATCAGGCCACACAATATAAAGCCGAACCTACAATATTACCGTTAAAGCACTATGAGTTCAATCACATACAGATAAAATCTATTGCGGGCAGGCGTAAATATTGGACACGGCGATATGCGAAGCGTTTTGATGATTTTAGTTTTTACGCTGACTCATGGCCGCAAAAACTTTTTTAGCGGCGTCGACAGTGGCCTGGATATCTTCCTGGCTATGGGCCGCTGAGACAAATCCAGCCTCAAAAGCCGACGGTGCCAGATAGACGCCTGCGTCCAGCAGGCCGTGGAAAAATTCATTGAAAGCCTCTTTGTCGCACAGCATCACTTCATCAAAGCTCGCGGGTACTTTCTCGCTGAAATACACGCCGAACATGCCGCCGACATTTTGCGCGCTGAATTTGATGTCGGCTTCGCTAGCGGCTGCCATCAGGCCATCTGTCAGTTTTTTTGCGGTGGCGCCGAGTGCGGTATGAAAGCCCGGTGCCTGTATCAGCTTAAGTGTTGCCAAGCCGGCGGCAACGGCAACCGGATTGCCTGAGAGTGTGCCTGCCTGGTAAACCGGTCCCAGTGGGGCCAGATAATCCATGATGTCCTTGCGGCCGCCGAATGCGCCCACCGGCATGCCGCCGCCGATGACTTTACCCAAGGTAGTGAGGTCTGGCTTGATGTCGTAAAGTTGCTGGGCGCCGCCCAATGCCACGCGAAAGCCGGTCATGACCTCATCGAAAATCAATACCGCACCATGCTTGCTGCATTCTGCACGCAGGGTTTGCAGAAAACCTTGCGCAGGCGCCACCAGGTTCATGTTCCCTGCAACAGGTTCGACAATGACGCAGGCAATCTCTTTGCCGATTGCGTTGAACAATGCTTCAACTGCGGCGCTATCGTTATAGGGAAGGGTCAGCGTGTGCGCCGCCAGCTCCGGCGGTACACCAGCCGAACTGGGCTGCCCAAAAGTCAGTGCGCCCGAACCGGCTTTGACCAGCAGGGAATCAGCATGTCCGTGGTAACAGCCCTCGAATTTCAGTATCTTTGACCTGCCGGTAAAGCCGCGTGCCAAACGGATGGCGCTCATAGTGGCTTCCGTGCCGGAGCTCACCAGTCGTACCTGCTGCATGCTCGGCACCAGGGTGGTAAGCAGCTCTGCCATTTCCAGCTCCAGCGCGGTTGGTGCGCCGAAGGACAGGCTATTCGCCGCAGTCTCCTGCACGGCCCTGATTACTTCTGGATGCGCGTGGCCCAGTATCATCGGCCCCCAGGAGCCTACATAATCGATATATTGCGTGTCATCTTCGTCCCACAGTTTTGAGCCCAGCCCGCGCTTGAAGAACACCGGTGTGCCGCCAACTGACCTGAACGCACGTACGGGCGAATTAACACCGCCAGGGATAAGGCGCTGGGATTTTTCAAATAACTGCTGGTTCCTGGAAGCTGGCTGACTTGTCATGATGATTTCTGTGTAAAAAGTTGGGAGAATTCTTGTGCGGCAATCTCTACATCCGGCGCTGCCGCTTGAACGCCATTTGCTACCGAAAATAAAGCGCCTATCACCGCGATACTACTGGCTCCGGCCTCGATTGCCAACGGGGCATTATCCCGCGTTATCCCGCCGATCGCCACTACCGGGATGGCGAGTTCATCACGTGCGCGGCTGATCAGCTGCAAAGGCGCGCTGGCCGCGGTGGGCTTAGTGGCAGATGCAAAGCAGGCACCGAAAGCCACATAGTCTGCGCCCTGCTCTTTAGCCTGTTGTGCAAGCTCGAAACGGTTGTAGCAGGAAACACCTAAAATCCTGTTTGCGCCCAGCCTGCATCGAGCCTGCGCCAGGTCGCCGTGCATGTCGATGTCAGTCGCGCCGAGATGCAGGCCGTCTGCGTCCAGATCAAGGCAAAGCTCGATATGGTCGTTGATGATCAAGGGCGCATTATGTTTGCGGCACAGCTCCAGCAGCGCGCGCGCCTGGGTGGCGCGCAATATGGGGGCGGCAGTCTTGTTGCGATACTGGACTATATTTACGCCACCTCGCAGGCTGGCCTCGACCAGATTGCACAGCCTTGCGGTATCTGCCATGTCAGGAGTGATGGCATAAAGGCCATGCATGAAAGCCTGCCTAATTCTTGTCACTTTCGTCGTCGTCACGTGCCCAGAACATGCGGTCCGGAATGTGCTGACCCATCCCCGGGCGGAATGCCGATTTCAGTGCTTGCCAGGTATATTCCTGCGCTTCGGCAACAGCCTCCTCTATGGTCAGGCCATGTGCCAAGCAAGCTGCGATGGCGGATGTGAGTGTGCAGCCGGATCCATGGTAGCTGCCGGGCAGGCGCTCCCAGGGATAACTTTTGATCAGGCCTTTTTCGCCATAAAGTGTGTTTACCACTTCAGTGGTACGCTCATGGGTCCCGGTAATCAGCACGAACTCACAGCCCATTTGCAGCAGGCGCCGCGCGCTTTGATCCAGGGTGGCGTTCTCGGCAGCATCGCTGTCGTCATCAAAGAAGGCAAAGCGACGCGCTTCCAGGCTATTTGGCGTAATCACCGTGGCTTGCGGAAACAGCAGGTCTATCATGGCGGCCTGCATCTCGTCATTGGCCAATTCGTCGCCACGACCTGATGAGAGAATAGGATCAATGAGCAAGGGTACATCGGGGTAGTCGGCCATAATCTCGGCGATGACGGCGACATTCTCCACGCTGCCCAGCATGCCTATCTTGAATGCGGAGACCTGCATATCTTCCAGGATGGTGCGTGCTTGCTCGTTTACCCAGTCGGCATCAAATACCATGACATTCTCTACACCTACGGTATCCTGCACCGTAATCGCCGTGACCACGGATAACGGATGGCAGCCGATACTGGCCAGGGTAAGAATATCGGCTTGCAGGCCAGCGCCGCTACTTGGGTCGGTGGCGGCAAAAGTCATTACTGCCGGGGGCATAAGAGTCATAGTTTTAAATGGTGCCTGGGCGCCGAGCCAAATAGCTCAATGGCGGTTTGCTGTTTAAATAGAAAAGCGGTTGCTTGAGGTTAACTAACAACTCTAAAATAGCATTTTAGCTCAAATCAGAACGGCCCTACTAATATGCTCTAGTAATAAGAGCTGATAAAAATCAGCAGGCTATTGAGCATGCTCCCCGGTATTTTATGAAAGCTCCGATTAAATGAAAAAATGGATATGTAATGTTTGTGGCTGGATTTACGATGAAGCCGAAGGCTGGCCGGAGGATGGTATTGAGCCCGGAACGAAGTGGGCCGATGTGCCGGATAGCTGGTCATGTCCTGAATGCGGAGCTGGCAAAGCTGATTTTGAAATGATCGAAATGTAAGTATTAAGCTGGCGGGTGTTCATGGAGCGGGTGACGGGAATCGAACCCGCGTATGCAGCTTGGGAAGCTGCCGTTCTGCCATTGAACTACACCCGCTTTGCTACCGGCATTTTATCGCAGTCTCGCCCGCTTGGTTGAATCAAACCGCCTTAATTTTCCTAATGTAACTGCTTGATATCGAGTCGGCGCAGCTTGGGTGCAAGCTTGGCGGCAGCCAGTACCACGCTGATGGTCATCATGCCGCCGAAGATTACTGATGGAACCAGGCCCATCAGCCGCGCTGCCAAGCCGGATTCCAGTGCCCCAAGCTCATTCGATGAGCCTATGAACAGGCCGTTGATGGAGGCAACCCGGCCTCGCATGGCATCCGGCGTCATCAGTTGCATGATAGTGGTGCGCAATACTACCGATACGCCGTCACACACGCCCGATAGCACCAGCAGGAAGGCAGCAATCCAGAAGTGTGTCGTCAACGCAAAAGCGATGATGCACACCCCGAAACCTGCTACAGCAAGCAATAGCCAACGGCCTGCGTGACGGCTGATATGGTAGCGCGAAAGTATAATGCCTA
>CAZBSR010000005.1:0-27817 GCA_964494575.1 uncultured Methylophilaceae bacterium
ATAAAAGCATAGATTTTTTTCATGATAAAAACTCTCCTGAATTTAAAACCATTGGAATTAAAGAACCATTGCTTGAAGCTCTGCAATGGCAATGTGAATTCACTTTAACCCCGAGAGATTTTTAAAGCTGTCAGAGAAGCCCTATTTTGATGTAGGAAATAGGGGCTTGAGTGTAGGAAATGACCGTCAGGCCTACCCAGCTTATCTGCTCATGTCCTTATCCAGGTGTGGTGCACTTACCGGGTCGAAATCGGCCCAGTCGCCATCAATCCATTCACCTTGAGCGCGCTCGATATCTTCTGCGCCTTCACTTTTTAAAGTGGAAATTATAAGGTCTGCATTTTCTGGGTTGGCTACGTGCGCAGCCAGGATAATGCCGGAGTGGCGGGATTCCGGCATATTCTCTTCGTTTTTCATGCCATGCATCGCCCCGGCCAGAGAGCCGGTGTATGCAGCGACACCGGCTGCGGTGATAGCCACAATGGGCCCACCGATAGCGCCGATAGAGCCAGCGATAATGCCTGCAGCGATGCCAGTGGCAATGGAATGGTCATGAGCTTTCTCAGAGCCGGAATCTATTTTCTCGTCACCGCCGATGCCTGTTACGGCATGTTGGCCTGCGGGGTTGTTGAAAAAAATGCATATATCGGACTTATCAACATATTCTTGCAATAATGCGGCTGCAGCATAAGCATGATCTCTCGACTCGAATCTACCGGCGATAATAGGGACCATTTTTTGTACTCCTGATGCTCATTGATGGTGCTGGTCAAAGGGTCTGATTTAATATTGAATATCCCGCCATCCCGTGAGCAGGTCTGTACGTTCTCGCACAAAAATCCCTAGTGGGTAACGGCTTTAGGATAAGCTAGCACCTGTACTTTGCCGGGAAGAGGTCGTTGTGACTGATGTTTTTAGAAGGATATTCTGTGAGGCTAACCTGACTGTTGCCAGAATCGTATTGATTTATCTTGTGTTCGGCCTGCTTTGGATATTCTTTAGCGACTCTATTCTGTTGAGTATTGTTTCCAATCCAGAGCAATTTGCCCGATTTAGCATTTATAAGGGCGGGTTATATATAGTTTTTACTTCAGTCTTGTTATACGCGCTGGTTCGCAAGGCGCTCGAAAAGCAGATTAAGATCGAGACTGCACTTAAAGCAAACGAGGAGCGATGGAAATTTGCGCTTGAAGGTTCGGGAGAGGGTGTTTGGGATTGGGATCTCACCACCGATGCGGTCTTCCGGTCTGCCCGCTGGCATGAGATATATGGCTATTCATATGCAGATATAGAGGCGACGGCTACAGGGGGTAGAAAATTCGTTCACCCAGAGGATCAAGCACAGCAAATGGAGGATACCGCTGCGTATCTGGAAGGTAGAACCCCAGTATACGTTTCCGAATTCCGCCTTTTATGCAAAGACGGCTCATGGAAGTGGACGCTTAGTCGCGGCATGGTAGTCAAATCGGCACCGGATGGGAAGCCATTGCGTATGATCGGCACCCATACCGATATCAGTGAACGTAAGAATGTCGAGGCACAGATATTCCAGTTGGCACATTACGACCCGATCACGCTCCTGCCCAATCGGGTATTATTTTTGGATCGCTTCGAGCAGGATATTAAAAAAGCCACGCGAACCGGGTATCAATTAACGTTAATTTATCTTGATCTTGATCGATTCAAGGAGGTCAACGATACCTTGGGCCACGATATGGGTGATTTGTTGCTCAAAGAGGCGGCGCAGCGCCTGCGGGGCTGCGTGCGAAGCTCGGACACCGTCGCCCGCCTGGGGGGCGATGAATTTACCATCATCCTGAGCAATGTAGAGGATGAGAGCAGTATTGAGCGGGTGGCACAGAATATCCTTAATAAACTTGCCGAACCTTTCCAGCTTGGTACTGAAGTCGTTTATATCACCACCAGCATCGGCCTGACCTTATTTCCCGGAGATGGGAAAAATGTTGAGATATTGCTCAAGAATGCCGATCAGGCTATGTATGCGGCAAAGAATGCAGGCAGAAATCGCTACTATTACTTCACTTCCTCAATGCAGGAAGCCGCTATAAACAGGATGCGGATTGCCAACGATTTGCGGGTCGCGCTCACTGAGGACCAATTCAGGGTTTATTATCAGCCCATTATTGAGCTTGCAACCGGCGATATCCGAAAGGCCGAAGCGCTGATCAGGTGGCAGCATCCCAACAACGGACTGGTCAGTCCTGCTGAATTCATTCCGGTAGCCGAGGATACCGGCCTGATCGTCGATGTGGGCGATTATGTTTTTGGTGAGGTTGCAAACCAGGTTGCCAAGTGGCGGGTGGATTATCCTGATTTTCAGATTGGCCTGAATAAGTCACCTCTCCAGTTCAGGAACGATAAACGCCATCATGCCCATTGGCTGGCCCAGCTACGGGCGCTCGGCTTGCCTGGCGAAAGCATCGTTGTTGAGATTACTGAAGGTGTTTTGCTGGACGCCCAAGGCCCGATCATCGAGCAATTGCAGAGGCTTCGTAAGGCAGGCGTGCAGATCGCGATCGATGATTTTGGAACGGGCTATTCGTCATTGGCTTATCTGAAGAAATTTGAAATTGATTATGTGAAGATAGATCAATCATTCACAAAAAGTATAGCCGCGGGTTCTGATGATCTGGCGCTATGTGAAGCCATTATCGAGATGTCGCATAAGCTCGGCGTAAAAGTAATTGCTGAGGGCGTGGAGACTAAACAGCAATACGATTTGTTGCTGGCGTCAGGCTGCGATTACGGTCAGGGCTATTTGTTTTCGAGGCCAGTCCCGGCGAGGGAGTTTGAGGAGCTATTGGCCCAGATGCCAATCAAGATCGTAGGGTGAGTCGTAGAGTAACTCTATTTCCTGCGGGCTTTGGCGCGTCCGCCCACAAGGCGTAAACGTCCCGGAATCCAGCCGCTGCTTTTAGCCAGCTGCGGATGAGAAGCCAGTAGCTTGTCGGTTTTGTTTTCCAGTGCCTTGCGCAGCTTTTCTTCGCCCACCATTCGTAAGGGAGGTAGTGCTGAAATATCTCCCTGGAATATTGCATCATCGGCTTGCTTCGGTATGAACAAGGTGCCCGATTGTATGGTGTATAACGAGGCGGGGATGTTGTTGATGGTCCGCAGCCTGTCAATCGTAATGGCCTGCCGGTCTGCAAAAGCCTTTAAGCTTTCTCCAACGTTGGCTCTCGCGGGTTTTAAACTCATCAGCAGGATGGCCTCATTTTTTTTTGAGGCGTCGGCAATGGATTCTTTCAGATGGGCAAGCGCGGTTTCCGGCAGCCATATCAGGCTACTGGTCGCTGGGACGGCTTGCCGCAGCACGCCAGCATTGAGGATGGCCAGCTCTTCATAGCGGATGCCTGACAGGCGGGCGACGGAAGTCAGGTCAACCGGTTGGTTGACGAAGATGCTGGTGATGCGTGGGCTATTCTGGATATTAGGCAGGCGTACACCATTGAAATGGATACGGCTGAATACATTCCTGACCGCGATAAAACGCGGCACATAGTCCCGTGTTTCCTGAGGCAGGAATTGCGCAATACTTGCAAAGTCGCGGCCGCCATTAATGAATTTCGATCTCTGGATAGCGCGCGATACGCAGTTTTCTCCACAGTTGTAGGCAGCCAGTGCCAGATGCCAGTCTCCGAACATGCCATGAAGTATCTGCAAATAATCCAGGGCGGCACTCGTCGCAGCCACTGGGTCACGGCGCTCGTCGCGCAGCCAGTCCTGCTTCAGCCCGAAACGACGACCGGTGCCTGGGATAAACTGCCAGATTCCGGCAGCCGAAGCAGGGGATAATGCACCCGGGTCAAAGCCGCTTTCAATCACCGGCAGCAGGGCAAGCTCGCTAGGCATGCCGCGTTGCTTCAAGGCGATGATGATCTCGTGCATATAAGGTGCAGAGCGTTGCAGTGAGCGCGTCAGGAAATCCGGGTTGTTTGCATAGAGCCTGTTCAGGGCCGTTACCGAAGACATGGCGAGAGGAGGGATTGCAAATCCGTCAAGCATGACTCTCCAGAAATCGGTGCCTTGTGGGCGGCCGCTCTTGAAATCATCACTCGCATTGGGAGTGGGTTCCGGCCGGAGCTGATTGAGTGGGTCCTGCGTAATCGTTTCGGCTATACGCGGTGACGGTGCTATCAAGTCTGGCGCAAGTGTAGTTGTTACTTCCAGATTATTGGGCTTGCCGGATTGAAGTTGGCCTGGCTGTTGCGTATCGGTGGTAGCACAGGCGCCCAGCAGGAAGGCGGCTGCGAGGAAAGTAACTAATTGGTTGGATATTGGATCAGGAAATGTACCGATCGCGCCCGGCGTATGGCTGGCAAATGATACCCATCGGGCAATGGTCTGAGGCATCGCCAGAGTAATTAGAGGCGTGAACGCAGTTCTGAGTTGCGAGCATATAACGCATTAGCCAGCTGAATGGCGATCATGTATTGGAACTGGTGGGCAACACGCGGGGATGCTTCCTTGAGTTTGGCAAGGCTTTCTCGCGGAAACTGCAGTGCGACAGATGGCTCCAGCGCGACGGCGGTGGTTGGTACTGTCAGGTTTTCCACCAGCGATAGCACATTGAATATCTCCCCGGCACATATCTCATTTACGGCAAGCGTCTTGTTTAGCACAGTGTCGTGCTGGAATACGCGGACCCTGCCGCTGATCATCAAATAAGTGGATTCCCCGGAATCCTTTTCGCTGGAGAATACATGGCCTTCAGGGAATTCAAACAGGCTTGAGCATGCGATGAAGGCATTCAGCTCCTCTTCATTGAATCTCTCAAAAGCCGGCAAATCGCGTAAAAAAGGTAGCAGGGTCATAATTTTTCATTCATTGTTATTTATGAGGGGGTCAATGCGCTACGCGCAGGCGGGATGCGAGAATCTCCGATATGAGATCGAGCAGGATAGGGCCTGTTTCATCAGAAGTGAGCAAGCTTTCCAGCGCCTGGTGTTTGAGTTTAAGCGTGGTCATGTTCGACGTTGCCTGCACCGTGGAGCTGGCCGTCATTTGCCTGGATAAAATGGAAACCTCCCCCAGCAATTGTCCCGGTGTGATCGTCCCCAGGTTGATGTTCCGTTCATTGTCTTCAACGAAAATTGCAGCCTCGCCTGACAGCACAAAATACACTGCATCAGTCGGCATTTTGTCTCGCACAATATTTCTTCCGGCACGGAAGTCGGCGCGGGTGCAGCTTGCGAGCAAGCGCTTAAGCCCCTGCGGGGACAGGCGTGTTGCAAATTGCGGGAAAATAAGTCGGAACTTGGCGTCGTCAGCTTCATCCAGCATGGTATTTAATTCTCATGTTAAATTTAACTTTGTATCATTATTGTGATGGTATTCTCGGTGTTATGATAACGTAATACAAGCTGTGCCGAAATTGAAACACCACATAATTTTATAATTTATAAACCAGTTACGTAACCGCCCGTGTCTGCTGCATTCCGTGGATGTGAGCTTTAGCTATCAAGGGGATTTCATGCGTTGCCTTCTCAGTTTCGTATTTATGTTGTGTTTAATAAATATCGCTAATGCAAGTGTGGAAGATGGCTTGCAGGCGGCGGGTAAAGGCAACTACGCCGAAGCCTACAAACTCTGGATTGCCGAGGCTAACAAAGGCGATGCCGAAGCGCAAAATAATATCGGTGTCCTGTTTGAAAAAGGCCTGGGTCGGGCTGCCGATCCTGCCAAGGCTCGCGAATGGTATTTGAAGGCGGCACGTAAAGGTAATGTCAATGCGCAGAATAATTTGGGCGTATTGCTTGAGCGTGGTGTCGGCGGCTCACAGGATTATGCCGAGGCTGCGCGCTGGTATCAGGAGGCTTCCAAGCAAGGCAATCGCAATGGAACCAATAATTATGCTGCCCTGATGGAGAGCGGGCGCGGCATGCCTGCCAATGTGCCGGGAGCGATCGAGTTGTATCGTAAGGCCGCAGAAGCCGGCCTGGCGCAGGCCCAGAACAATCTGGGTGTGATCTATGAAAAAGGGAATGGCGTACCCAAGGATGAATTGACCGCTGCGCAGTATTATCGCCAGGCCGCATTGCAGGGTTACGCTTCTGCCCAGAATAACCTGGGAGTGTTGTATGGAACCGGCCGCGGCGTTCCGCAAAGCTTTGTGGAAGCAAGTTACTGGTTTACTCTAGCCGCCGAAAACGGCGATAAACACGGCACGGCCAATCGTGATGCGGCAGTCAGGAGATTGCAGCCTAGCGAGCTGGCAGAGCTTGAACGGCGTCTGGCTTCCCGTACCAAGTAATCCCCGGCACCGGAAAACCTGTGCTGTATAAGCTCACTGCGTTAAGTGCTAAGCCCTTAAGGGCACTTGCTATTCGTAGCTCGAGTGGTTTTGCGCTCGCCTTGTTTTCCGTCTCTGCCCTGGCCGCTCCGCCGGTTCCGCCCACCCCGGGTGCTATTCAGGATACTGTTCCTCAACGTCGCGCGCCGGAAGTCTCAACGCCGGGAGAGGTGCTTTTCTATAACGAGGGCGATGCTGTCGAAGAGCATCCGGAATCCAAGCGCTTCCTCGTCAGTGGTTTTGCCTTTGTGGGAAACACCGCCGTTGATACGGCAGTTTTGCAGCGACTCACCGAACGCTTCCTGGATTTTGAGCTTACGCTGGAAGAACTTGATCAGGTAGCCGCAAATATTACGGCCTATTATCGCAATCAAGGTTATACGGTCGCGCGCGCTTTTGTACCGGCCCAGAGGGTGGAAGATGGCCTGGTTACCATCCAGATCATTGAAGGTACGCTGGAGTCCGTTACCTTCAAGGGGCAGAAATGGTACCGGCAAAATTTTCTGCAGTCCTACCTGAATAGTTTTTCCGTGGGCAAGAATGGTGAGCTGGTGACCGATGCCAGCCTGGAAAGACGCCTCCTGCTGCTTAACGACCTACCTGGCCTCAAGGCACGCGCTACATTATTCCCAGGCGAGAGTTTCGGCGCCACCGGCCTTGGTATAGATATCACCGAAAAATATTTCGATGCGTTTGCAGGCTATTCAAATGCAGGCAGAAAAGATGCGGGGGAGAATCGGGTCGATGTCGGCGTCAACCTCAACAATCCGCTGACGCTTGGCGATCAGCTGAGTCTGCGGCAGATCCGATCCACCGATAATCTTTTTGATTACAAGCGTATAGGTTATACGCTGCCTCTAGGCTCGGATGGGCTTAAGTTGGCCGTATCTACGTTGACAACGGATTACAAGCTGGGCGGCGATTTCAAGGCGCTGGATATTTCAGGCAAGGTGCGCAGCTCGGATATCTCGCTGTCTTACCCATTCACCCGCTCCAGAGCAAAAAACGTCATTGGTGCGATTCAATATCGCAAAACGACCACCGAGCAGAATGTTTTTGGCCTGCCTTTTGCCAAGTCATCTTTACCTCTGGCCACGGCATCGCTTTACACCAACTGGGTGGATGATGACTCCTCGGCGACAGCGCTGAATATCGCTTACTCGACCAACTTCTGGCATAACGGCAGCAATGCCGATCAGGACAAGGTTTCGTCCAAGCTCGATACCGATCTTACCTATCTGACAGGCGCGACCCGCAATTGGGATTTTTTCTTCCATAGCCAGGGTGTGTATTCCTCAGCCGCCTTGCCGGATACCGAAAAGTTCTCTGTAGGCGGGCCTGATAGTGTTCGTGGATATGCATCGGCGGAAATTCGGGGCGACAAAGGCTATCTGGTGACCATGGAAATGCGGCGACAGTGGCGCATCAGTAGCGTCCCGGGCTACGTTTCGCTGTTTGTGGATATGGGCGGTGTAAACAATAAGGGTTTTGTCGGCTATGACCGTATTGCTTCCGCTGGTGTTGGCCTGGTTTTCTATGCGGGCACCTTTGGCCAGTTCAAGGCGGAATATGCCACGCCCCTCACGGACTGGAAGGCCAGCGACGGCAAGAATGACCGCGTCTGGTTCAATTTCAGCATGGGGTATTGATGCCATGAATTATTTGAATGCAGTCGCTATGCGCATCATCAATGAGAGGTGTATCCTTTCAGCTGGCGGGCAGAAAAAGATCGAAAAAATAGGGGGCCTGAATGCAAGGTGCTGAAGTGATATCAGCTATTGAGTTCAACCGCACCGGGATCTCCGGCAGGGCTCCGCACATGCGCCTCAAACAAATCGCTATATGCGTTGCAGGCGCGCTTGCCAGCTTCGCGGGTAGCGGCGTCCTGGCGCAGGATCTGCCAACCGCACCGCAAGTGGTCGGTGGCTCCGTCACCATTCACCAGAACGGCTCCCAGCAAACCGTCAACCAAGGTACAAGTCGTGCCATCGTCAATTGGGGGTCATTCTCAATCGGCCCTTCCAATAGCGTCAACTTCATCCAGCCGAGCTCCACCAGCGTCATTCTTAACCGTGTAATAGGTAATGACCCATCGAGTATTTTTGGCTCGATGACGGCCAACGGCCGGGTGTTCCTCGTCAATCCCAACGGCGTGTTCTTCGGTACAGGATCAAGTATTGATACTGCGGGTCTCGTTGCGACAACCATGTCGATATCCGACTCTGACTTCATGTCCGGTTCTTTTAATTTCGTGCGTACAGGCAACGGCCAGGTAGAAAATGCCGGCCTTATTACTGTGCGCGATGGCGGTTATGCCTTGTTGGCTGCAGATAAGGTTACCAACACTGCTACCGGTCAGATTAATGCGCCGAATGGCAACGTCCTGCTTACGTCGGCGGATCGGGTCACGATCGAGACCCGCAACGACGGGCTGGTAGGTTTTTCAGTAGAAGGCAATGCCCTGCGTGAAGTGGCCAGCGTAGATAACGCGGGCATGATCACCGCCGATGGCGGTCAGGTCATGCTCTCGGCCCGGGGTGCAAATGAACTGACCGGCATGGTGGTGAATAATACCGGTGTCATCCGCGCGCGCGGCATCGAGCAGCGCGATGGTGCCATTATCCTGTCGGGCTCCTCTGGTACAACCCAGTCGTCCGGCTCATTGGATGCAAGCGGTAAGCGCGGCGGGAATATACAGGTTATCAATCAACAAGGCACGACGATAATCACCGGCAGCGTTGATGCCAAAGGCTTGGAAGGCAAAGGCGGCACAGTTCATTTGCTCGGCGATCAAGTGGGTCTGTTTGAGCAGGCAAGTGTAGATGCGTCTGGGAAAGCCGGCGGCGGTACTGTACTGGTTGGCGGTGATTATCAAGGCAAGAATTCTGAAGTACAAAATGCCAAGGCAGTCGTGGTCGGTAGCGATGCAACCATTACCGCAAATGCTACTGAAACAGGCGACGGCGGCAAAGTGGTTTTATGGTCGGATGAATATACTGGGTTCTATGGAAATATTGCCGCACGCGGCGGCGCAGTAAGTGGCAATGGTGGGTTTGTTGAAACTTCCAGTCATGAGAATCTGCAAGCGCTTGGTCTAGTTGATGCTGCTGCTTCTAATGGCTTGGCGGGCTCGTGGCTACTCGACCCCAGTACCATTAATATCGAAGCTTTAACCACCGCAGGCGGCACGTTTAATGGTAGTGATAGTGTATTTACACCTACAGCCAACACAGCAACAGTCAACGTCGCAACGATCAATAGCTCGCTCAGCGGTGGTACTGACGTCACTATAAATACCACTTCAGCAGCAGCTGGAGATGGGGACATCAATGTTAATGCCGCAGTTTCTAAAACTGCTGGTGCATCGGCCACGCTGACTTTAAACGCTGAAAGAAATATTAATGTTAATGCTGATATTTCTACAAGTAGTGGCGCGCTTGGCGTGACCCTTAACGCCGTCAATGATATTAGTACCAACGGTCATAGCATAAGCACCTCTGCCGGTTCACTAGTAATGAACAGTACAGGGGGTAGCGGGAATATTACAGCAAGCAACTTGAATTCTGGTGGTGGCGGGATTGCAATCACCAAAAACGGCACTGGTAATCTCAATGTCAGTAATACAAATTCTGGTAATGGCAATGTGACGCTCACAACTACCGGGTCAGGTGCGCTGAATGCCAATAATATTTCATCTGGTAGTGGTTTAATCTCACTTACCGCTCAAAGTAATGGAAACGTAAGTGGAAATACCCTGACCTCTAGTGGTGGTGCAATCTCACTTCTAGCTCAGGGTAGTGGTAGCGTCAGCGGAACAACATTGAATTCTGGCGGAGGTAATATTTCGCTTCAAACATCGGCGGTATCAGGTGCTGGCACTGTTAATGCAACTGCCCTGAATGCTGGCTCCGGTAATATTAACCTTACATCACATAACACTGGCAATAGCTCAATCGTTACTGGCAATCTGGATACTAGTAATACGGTTACGTTTAATTCGAAGGGCCGGGTAAGCCAGGCAGCAAACTCACGTATCGCTGCCAATACCGTTACAGTTGCAGCGGCTAATAATTTTGATGTTGGCCTCAATAATCAAGTAAATAATTTCAATGGCACTGCTGGGTCAAATATCCTTTTCAAGTCCGTAAACAATCTTACCGTTAATAATGTGACGATAAATAATGGAGCAGGCAGTGCAAACATCGATATAACTAGTACGGGTAATTTAACTGTCAATGGCAATGTGACAGCTCAGGGAACCGCTGCCGCAGGGCAAAAGGCAGCAGGCGTGTCGCTTACTGCCAACGGCTCTATTGCTCAGGCAAATAACGGCACGCAAATCAGAGCCTTTGATACGGCTCTTGCCCAACCTGATCTTGCCCAAGAGGCACATTTTGCTACAGTAGACATCAATTCCAAGAATAGTAGCGTCAATGTACGAAACGTATCGGCAGAATCTACCGGAGGTCGTGCTCAGGTCTCAGTAAAGGCCAAGTCCGACATCACCGTCCCCAGCGGCTCAATAACGGCAAAAGCGGCATCCCAGCCTGGTGTGTCCTTGAACAGCACTAATGGCAATATCACTACCACGAATGCCACGCTTTTGATCACGCAAACGGCGGAAGCGGTGGTAGTTGTTCCTGCTCCGGGCTCTGGTACTACACTTAAAGACCCTAATAAGGTGAAAAAAGATGTGGGTGGGATAAGTGTCAATGGCGGGACTCTGAATCTGGGCAGCATTCAGTCATTAAGTACTGCCGCTCATGGCAGGGCGCTGTTTGGCATCGCCACCAGTTCGACCGGCAGCACTACTTTTAATCAGAATGTTATTACCAATGCCGATGCCGGCATGTCGGTTTCGACTACCGGCACAGATGCCTTAATTTCGGGATCAGGGGTGCTTAAAACAAAGGCACTTGCGCTGACAGGCGACAGAGACAAGGGTAAATTTAAAGTCAAAACGGATATAGAGTCCCTGACGGTTCTTGGGGGCAAGTCTGTTGACCTTGATAACACAGCACACGGTGCGGGTCTGTTGACTATCACTTCATTGGGCCGCATCTCCGATGCAACAACAGACCCTATATCAAAGCTGGAAATTCCTGCCACCAATAAGCCGGTGGGTGGTGTACGCATACAGTCCGAGAATATCAAACTGCTCAGCATGGATAACCAGTCAAGTAACTCCTATCTGTTCGATGGTACTCAGACAAACAGTAATCCTTTTGGATATACCGGCGACCCTCGCCAGGATTTGGCACTGATTGCAAACAGCATTGAGATTGTCCCAGGGACGATACAGACCAAAGCACAGACCTTCGTACAGTTGAAACCCCTTACCAATACAAATACTATTCAGGTGGCCTTTAATGCTCCCGGAGTGCCTGCCGCCAATACGACTTACTACGATGGCGCCGGCCTGCTTAACCAGTTTAATCCTGGCAGTACGATCTTGTTTGGAGGGGCCGGGTACACCGGTAACATTAATATCGGAATGGCAAGTGACGCGGCGGCGCAGCAGATTTCATTGGGTAATATGATTTTGCGTTTTGAGACAGGTGGCCGCGTATTTAATAATTACTCAGCTGACCCGAATACCCCATCTGGCTGGGATGACAGATCTTTTCTGTCAGCGCCATATTCTCCTGTCCCAAGTGTGGGATGTCCTCTAAAGCCTTGCCTGAGCGGAATGACTAAGTCCACCATCTTCATCAAAGACTCACTCAAGCAAGGTGACCCTGCTGATAATAGATTTCGCAATGTGGTGATAGCGGGTACAGGCAATGGAGATGGCGGTACCACGCCGACCAACAATGGCGCGACGAATACTGGTGGTGATAGTGGCGACGGTGGTGGGGGTGGCGGAGGAGGGGGTGGTGGCGGAAGTGGTAACGGCAATGACTCCCAGCCAGGCGGTTCCAATGCGCCTCCATCCGGGCCTTCCGGTGGTGGTAATACCGGCGATCCCACGCCTGGTACTGGAACTACCGTCGTGACTAATAATCCCGGACAGCCTAGTGGTAACCCGGGCGGAACTCCAGGCGGAGCGCCAGGTGACCCATCAACACCAGGCGGCGGTACCACGCCAGTAGACGCAGGCAGTCCTGGTGGCGGTACATTGGCTGGCGGCGGAACATTTAGCGGCGGCGGGACTGGAAACACAGGCGGTGGAACCCCAAGCGGTGGAACTCCAGGTGGAAATACAGGTAGCACACCAGGAGGTAATCCTCCGGGCAGCGGTAACCCTTCTGGTGGAGGTACCTTGACTGATGGATCTAATCCAGGAGGAACGCCACCTGGAAGCACCCCAGGTGGCGGCGGTACACAAACTGTTGATAATGGTACTGGCGGGCCTACTGGTGGCGGCACGCCCGGCGGCGGCTCAACAGGGGGTGGCACATTAAGTGATGGTTCCAATCCAGGGGGCACCACGCCCGGAGGTACCGGAGGTGGCGGAACCCAGGTTGCTGATAATGGCGGGAGCGGAGGCTTCGGTGGTGGTGGCAGCAATGGCGGCGGTACCTCCAACTCTGGTGGCAGCGGCAGCACGGGTGGCGGGACTTTCAGCGGCGGTGGTTCCGGTGGGACGCCAGGTGGAACGCAAGTGGCCGATAACGGCTCAGGTAGCGGCAACTCTGGCGGATTCAGCGGTGGCGGTAGTGGAGGCGGTACCTCTAACTCAGGTGGTAGCGGCAGCGCCGGTGGCGGCACTTTCAGCGGCGGTGGTTCCGGCGGGACGCAAGTGGCCGATAACGGCTCAGGTGGCGGCAGCTCCGGCGGGTTCAGCGGTGGCAGCAGTGGAAGCGGCTCCTCAAACTCCGGTGGTTCCGGTAGCGGCTCTGCTGGAAATGGCTCAGGCGGAACCGGCTCTGGAGGGACGGGAGCGCCAGGAAGCGGGTCAGGCGGCACTCAGGTCGCCAATAATGACAATAATTCGGGTGGTTTTTCGGGTGGCGGCAGTGGGGGGAATAACTCTTCCGGTTTTGGTGGTAGTGGCGGATCCGGCGGCGGGACTTTCAGTGATGGATCAAATACCGGTAGTGGCGGCGGCTCTTCAAGCGGAACACAGTTAGCGGGGAATGGCCAGGGTGGGGGTGATTCCGGAGGCTTCAGCGGGGGCGGCGCAGGCGGTTCCGGCAATAATGGAAGCGGCTCTGGTAATGGATCGGGCAGTAATGGGAGTGGCTCTGGTGGTGCTTCGGGGGATGGCTCAAGTGGAACCCAGGTTGCAAATAACGGGCAGGGAGGCAATGCATCTTCCGGCTCAGGGCAAGGCAGTAATGACTCCGGCAATGGTTCTGGAAGCAATGGCTCTGGAAGCAATGGCTCTGGAAATAGCCAGGATGCCAACAGCCAGGGTGGCAACGGTCAAAATAATAATGCTGACGGCTCTTCCGGAAATAATACGAACGGTGGAAGTAACTCCAATGGAGGTGACACGGACGGCGGCGGGGATAACGGTATGTTTGCAGGCGGCGCTTCGGGCGGAGGGAGCGGTGAGGCAACTCTTGTGGCTTCGAATGCCGAAGAGAGTGAAACCTATCCTCAGTGTGAAGATGAAGGATCGAGTGTGAAACAGGTATCACGGGCTGGCCAGCCCAATGCCGATTTGCTGCAGGTAAAGGCCTCGGGAGTCAGGTTGCGGGCTGCGGGCGGAAGTCTTGCTAGTCAGCGTGCATCATGCGCTCGTGGTTCTTCGACGAATTAAAAAATCGGGATTCTATTAATTAATTTTTGTGGTACATTTAAGTGGTAATAATTTGTTACATATTAAGATGTATGGGGTGGTTTCATGGATGCGTGCAGACATGAATATCAGAGGGTTATCGGACAATCAATAATCGTGGGGGATGAAATGAAAACATTAACTAATATTCGAAATCAAGCCGGTCAGGGTATGACTGAGTACATTATCATCGTGGCATTGATTGCTGTTGCCGCAATTGGTGTGTACAGCTATTTTGGCGGTACTATCCGCGCGCAAACAGCTGGTATGGCTGCTGAGATGGCCGGTCAGTCCGCCGCAGCTAATCAGGGCGTAGCAAAAAGCAATTCGGATTCCGCAACTACATCAGCATCGAAAAAAGCGAATCTGGGTACTTACGGCAACGAGCAACAATAATAATTGATCTACGCTTTCTGATCGCAGGAGGCGCGAGCAGTGAGACACGGCAGGCCGTAGGTACACTGTATAACTGAGAGTTATGCAGGGTTTCTGGCCTTGCCTGTGTTAACGCTTTATATATTGAAAGTCTTATCTACTGAAGGGGAGTTCGGGAGATGAAACAGCGGTTTTCACTCGCTGGTTTACAGGATAGACGCATGCCTCGCGCTCAACGCGGGCAGGCGCTTGTATTCATTACCGTCACTTCAGTTGTTGTCCTTCTCGCACTTCTGGCCACTTATAACGTTGGCCAACTTTCCTACCATCGAATCAAATTGCAGAATACGGCGGATGCCGCAGCTTATAGTGCTGCTGTCGTGCAGGCGCGCGACCTGAATTTCAGCGCCTACATGAATCGTGGTGTTATCGCCAATCAGGTGGCCGTGGCGCAGATCGTCAGCCTTACGGGCTGGGCGCGTAATTTCGAGAATACCTACAATGGTGAGTTTGTGACCATCTCACAAGTCCTGGCCGGTTTATCGTCGCTGGGTGCGATGTGGTCAACACCATTCAATATATTAAAAAGTGTCAGCAAGGGGATCAAAAGTGTCCTCGACCCAGTAGCGGGGCCAGCAGTCAAGATCCTGGATGTCCTGATTGATGCGCTCGGAGCTGCTTCACAGGCTTACCACTACGCAATGTTTCTCAGTATTCCTGCTGAAGTTGTACCAAATGTTATTAAGGCGAATGAGCCTGAAGCCTCGGTTTCCACGGTCGGCATAGCGGCTCTTGCGCTTTCGGCGGGGCAGCACCTTAGCTTTTCCAAGAAGTTTTCCCCCAAGGGCCAAAAAGACGGCGAAGACCGCATGGCAAAAGTCACCCAGGCTTCGACCGATATATTTTATAAAGATCGATCACTGCCTCCCATCTGGCCGATTCCTATCCTGATCGATCCAACCAGGTTGGTTACCTATGGCGTAGGCCCGCTATTGATGATGCAGTTCCATTCCGGCGGTGGCACACTCAAGTCAAGCGCAGGTACAGACGATCACCTGCAAGGCTGGTCCAGCCTAGATGCAACGGGTCTTTTTGTCATCATGTGTGTGACCATTCCAGTTTTCGGCATACCGGTGCCAATACCTTTCCCCTTGCCACCTTTGCCCGCAGGGCGTGGCGCTGCGATTGCCGGCACAAGCGCATGGGCCTCATCCACAGGGCTGCAGCCAACAAATAACTTCGGGCATCGCAATCCTGAGAATACCGGCGTGGATCCCTTGGCGACAGTGCATTATGGGGCGGCACATTTCAACCCGATGACCGCCATTCCTGCCTGGATCAAGGTGGGCGAGGGGCCGGGCACTAACCTGGATTCACGCGCCGGCATACGGGATTATATGGATCTCAAGAAAAATGCTAGTGATACGACCAGCAATCAGGCATTGGCTGACGCCAGCAACGCCAATAATAACCAGAACATTCGTGCGCCTGCGTGGGTGCTTGAGATCGAGCGCGAGACCAGTACGCTGAAGACCTCGAATACCGGTGGCAGCTACCATATCGGCGGCGGCACTGACGGCCAACTGGATTTACCTGCCGAGATGAATGGCGGCAAGATGCGCGCGCTTTCCAAGGCAGAGGCTTATTTCTCGCGCCCTAAATCCTTGTTTCCTCGAGAGGGCGACACCAAGACCGAATGGGGTAGCCTTTACAGCCCATATTGGCAGGCGCGTCTGCTGCCCAATAGCATCCCCGAGCAAGTAGGTTCCATCCTGGCGACGGCGCTGTTCTGATGAAAAATACTTCGATTCAGGTGACATTCAACAAGCCTCTGCCTAACCGGCAGCGTGGGCAGGCCATGACTGAATTTGTTATCGGTAGCATCCTGTTTCTCATGCCTATGTTCCTGATTATTCCGATGATGGGGAAATATAGCGATGTAAAAGCCGCTGCAGCACAAACTGCCCGTTATACGGCGTGGGAGCGTACGGTGTGGTATGGCGGAAATTCCGCCAGCGTCCCCTGGCCTGGGAATTCCAAGACGGAGGCGGACATCAAGAATGAAGCGCGCCAGCGCGTTACCGCTTTTGGCGGCACCATCAAAAATGGCGACAAAAGCTCGAGTTCTTTTGCCGAGACGGGAGGGCGCTATTTGTGGCGTAATCGCGATGCATCACCCATGTTGAGTAATTACAACAGTGCCTCGCTAGGCACCATTACCAATGAGGCAAGCCCTGACACTGTCACTGGCACTGTTTTGGGGGCCATTACCGCTATCACTTCAATTACTGGCTTTAACCTGGAAACGAAAGGTCTGTATACCGGTTCGGCCGCGATTTCCGTAACGACCTTGCCCATAGGTATTAATTTGGATGGGTCTACTACGGGGCGATTTGATCCTGGAGTGCTTACCTTTACCGACAAAAATGTCATCCTAGCCAATGGTTGGAGCGGTAACGGTAGCAGTCACGTAAAAACACAAACGGCTGGCTTGGCACCGCTGGGGCTAGTGGGAGATGCAACCTTGGGGCCGGTGTTGCAAATTGCCGGGTGTATCGCATTGGCCGCATTTGCACCTGAATTCTGTTTCCTGGAAATCGGCAAAATCGAACCGGATGTTGTGCCACCGGACCGTCTGACGAATTGATGATGAACTTATCCCGTTTCATTTCAATTGCTGCTGTCACGGCCTTATGCGTGGCCCCTATATTAGGGCATGGCGCCCAATGCAAAGAACCGGCGACGCCTGCAGGAGTAAGTGTGCAGATGATAGCCCCTGATATGCGCATGAATGGCATGGCGACGAATATACGTGCTTTCAATTCATCGCTTCCGGTCAGCTCGGTGCTGGCTTATTACCGGGATCTCTGGGCTCCTCTTGCCACGAGTGAGCGCCCTGGATCGATGGAACAGGACCTGAATGAATGGAAGGTCATATCGACGGTTGAAGGTGATTGCTTTACCACCGTGCAGGTGCGTACCGATGCGCGCGGTAGCTATACGCTGGTGTCCATCATCAAAAAACCTGGCACATCAGCCAGGATTGAAAAAGTCGGAGGCAGGTTTCCGATTTTGCCGGGCAGCAAAATCCTCAACGATTTTGAGTATGCAGATGGGGTGCGCAATGCGCGTACCGTCGTGGCCAGCAACGAATCGAATATGGCAGCTAATGTAGCGTTTTATCGCAATGAATTTAAAGCGCGGGGCTGGACTCCGATCATTGAGCGCCAGCCAGAAAGCAGGAAAGGTGTGTCGCATGTAATGGTTTTGAAAAGAGGCCTGGAAGAAACCAGCCTTGTTCTGTCGCGATCTGGCGGGCAAGTCCAGATAGTGGCCAATATGATAGACAGGCCTTGAATATGAAAGATCATTGCAAGACCAATTTGACGCATGGCGGAAAGATTCCGGGCTCGGCCAGGTATATGCGTGGACAGTCCATGGTTGAGTATTTTATCGTCACTGCATTCACGGTGATTGTGCTGATTCAAGGTGCGGATTCATCAGCGGTACAAAGTGTAGTTACAGCAATGAAAGAAGCCTATGCCGGATTTACCTATGCATTGAGCTATGCGACTAATCTGGTAGGTTTTTGATTAGCAATTTTTATGAACTTTATTTGATAAGGGCGTTTGTATGGCGCTAAGACTAGGAAAACTAAAAATCAACCGCCTCTGGGTGCTGGTCGTTTCAGCATTGGTGCTCGGGCTTTTTGCCACTTGGCTATCCATCACCTATTTGCGTAACCGAGAAAAGGCGATTGAGGTCGAACTCTCAGACAAGATAAAAGGCGGCCCGAAGACTGCGGTCATTGTGCCTACTTCTGACTTGCCATTGGGTTTTGTCATTGCGGACGGTACCGTGGCGGCACGTGAGATAGCCCAGGATCTCGTCTACAAGGATACTCTGACAGTGGATGATTTTGATGCGATACGCGGCAAGCCCTTGTTGCGCGCAGTGCAGCAAGGACGTCCGCTGATGCGCCAAGATATCATTGACGATAGGCCCAAAGAGATTTCTCAGATGCTGACCAAAGGCATGCGTGCAATCACGATGGATATCGATGATGTGAATTCGATTTCTCAGATGCTGAAGCCGGGGAATTTTATCGATTTACACCTAATCGCACCGGAGCCGGGCAGTACGCAAAGCCAGGAAGTATTCCTGTTTCTTCAGCATGTAAAAGTGCTCGCTACAGGTGCTACCCTGACGGCTGACCATGCTCTTGAAAAGCCGGCAAGCCCGGAAGGTGATTTCGCGGCGCATTACGCCACGATCACCGTAGAAGTCACTCCGGAAGAAGCTGCCTATATTGCGCTTGCCCAGCAAAGCGGGCGCATCAGGGCAACCTTGCGGTCAGTTGACGATACGGAGATCGCTTCTTATACGCCTGTGACAAGCAGCCGTTTAATCGGTTCTGCCAGCAGAAAAGGTGGCGCTGGGGCTGGTGCTGTGGGCCCGCGTGTTGAGTATATCGTTGGGGGTAAAGGTTCGGGCGCGGCGCCTCCCATCAATATCAGCGTTCCTGGCTTACCGCAGTCGGTAGCTGATGCTGCCAATGCCATAAGCATACCTAATGTCCCTGCTGTAGCTGGACCGGCAGTGAATAACGCGGTCAATCAGGCAAATCCTGCGGCTTATACGCCGCGATAATTGATAATCATAGAGATGTCGCTACCATGAACCTAAAGTCAAAGCTCACAATTACAACAAAAATCGGCGCGCTATTAGCCGGCATTATGTTGCTTACACCCGCTATTGTCGCAATTGCGGCTGATAGCGCCAAACCGGTCGTGGTGACTGAAGTCCCGAACAAGAAATTTATGGGCGGTACTGCGGGGAATAGTCCGACTAAAGAAAGCTCGCAGGAAATGGTTGAAGTCATCAACCTTTTCGTGGGCGAGGCAAAAACCCTGCCTGTCAGTGGTGTTACGCGAGTAGCCGTAGGCAACGGGAAGCTGATTACTGCCAATGTGATTGATGGCCGCGAGATACTGCTGCTGGGCGAGGCACCTGGCGATACCAGCCTGTTTATCTGGTCCGATACGCAAGTTCAAAAATATCGGGTAAAGGTTAACACTGCGGATACTGTTGACCTGTCAAAAAACATTCAGGCCATGATTCAGGATATACCGAACATAAAAGTCGATCGCATCGGGGACCAAGTAGTGCTCTCCGGAACGGCCAGCAAATCTGAACTGCAAAAACTGGCGACCATAGGTAACAGTTCCAAGCAGATTGTGAATCTGGTGCGTGAAGAAGAAGTAACGATGAAAAAGATGGTGTATGTAAAAGTACAGATAATGGAATTTAGGCGGAGTGCATTGGAAAACATTGGTATAGATTGGGCAACACAAATCAATGGCCCTGCAGCCGCTCTAACAGCGGATGTCATCAGCAATAACCGTTTTCGGTATGCCCCTCAGCAGCAAGATCCTTCCTTTGTCGTAGGCAATGGCGCAAATGTACCATTAAGTATCGCTTCCCAGCCATGGCGCATGTACCTAGGTTTAGCCACTTCCATTACATCTCGCATCAACTTGGCCGTGAGCAATGGCGATGCCGGTATACTGGCTGCCCCTGAGTTGGCAACACGGTCTGGTGGTGAGGCGAAATTCCTGGCTGGGGGTCAGGTGCCTTTGATTACTTCTAGTAGTCTCGGGTCTCCTACTGTCACTTACAAAGACTTTGGTATTAGGCTGAATGTAACACCAGTTGTTGATGAAAATAATCTGATCCAGGCTAAGCTGGAAACTGAAATCTCTGCGATTGATCCTTCAACTTCAGTTTCTTTAGCGGGGACTTCAGTGCCAGGATTTACAACGAGGTCAACCTCTTCGGATATTAATCTGAAAAGTGGTCAAACTATTGTACTGTCAGGACTTGTTAATCAGGATTTATCTAATGCTATTAATAAATTCCCGTGGTTGGGTGATGTGCCGATTTTAGGATATTTCTTTAAATCCAAAAGCTTCCGCGCCGGACGTAGTGATTTGGTTATGTTTGTGACGCCTACCGTGATTGACCCATCATCCACCACCAATCAGCAACGGTTGGACAAGGGTAAACAGTTGCGGGAGAAATTCGAAGGTATGCTCGGTAAACAAGGTATTGTTGATTAAGGCCGGAACACTTATGTTTACTATCAACATCAAATCGCCAAAGGGCGAATCCAGCGAAATCCAATGCCAGGTCGAAGAGGCTACCATCGGTAAATCCGATGATAACCTGGTTAAGCTGAAAGGCTGGACCGTAGGCAAGCACCATGCGTCACTCATTAATAAAAATGGAGAAATTTTCCTGGAGGATCATGGCGGCCTGAGCGTGACTGAAGTCAATGGCGTGGCTGTGGAAGAGCGATACGGCCCCATCAAGGCAAAAGACGTCATACAGATTGGCGGCTACTCACTTAGCGTGGATCATGATGGAGCACCGGTATCCAAAGCTGCGGCATTGAGTGAGGCTTTATCAAAACTGGGAAGCTCCGCTCCTACGGCCCCGTCAGTGGAGGAACTGCTATCAGCCACTCTGAGCCGTCCCATGCCCGCATATCAGCCGCGCGCTTTGTCGCCCTCCTCGCCATTGCCAGTCAGCGAAGGCCCAGCAAATAAACCTGTGGCTGAAAAGGCTAAGCCTGAGCCAGCGGCATCCGTTAGTATTTCAGCCAGGCCGCCTACGCTAAAAGACATGCCGGCTGCTGAGCTAGGATCTTCCATCCCTGCTGAGGATTTTGACCCATCGGCTACCATGCGCACCCAGGCGCGCGCGAAATCTGACGCACGGGTTGTGCGCATGGGACAGGCGAGAGAGGTTGTTCATGGCAAGTTGATCAAGGTCATGGATTTACGTCGGGTGGATGTGTCGCGTATGGAAGAGTCCGAGTTGCGTACAACAACCAGCGCGTTAATCAACGAGGTAATTGCCGAGTCTACCGATATCCCGCCTGGAGTGGATAAGGAGCAACTCGCCAAGCAGGTGCTGGATGAGGTTGTCGGTTTGGGGCCGTTGGAGGATTTGCTGGCCGACCCTGCCGTAACGGAAATCATGGTCAATCGCTATGATGAAATTTTCATAGAACGTTCAGGCAACCTGTTTGAATCGGATGTCACTTTCACCTCAGATCAGGCCGTATTGCAGGCCATTGAACGCATTGTTGCGCCGCTTGGGCGTCGTATTGATGAGTCCTCGCCGATGGTTGATGCGCGGCTAAAAGACGGCTCCCGCGTTAATGCCGTAATACCGCCGCTGGCTCTCAAAGGCTGCAATATCACAATTCGTAAGTTCTCAAAGAACAAGCTGCATGATACTGATCTGATCAAGTACAACTCAGTGACGGCTGACATGATGGCCTTTCTCAAGGTCGCAGTAGAGAAGGGGAACAACATTGTCATCTCCGGCGGTACCGGTTCGGGGAAGACGACATTATTAAACGTCATGTCGAATTACATTCCTGATGATGAGCGCATTGTTACCGTAGAAGATGCGGCTGAGCTTAAACTCTCCCAGCCTAACCTGGTTTCACTGGAAGCTCGTCCCGCGAACGTCGAGGGTAAAGGTGCCGTCCATATTCGTGACCTGGTCAAGAACTGCCTGCGTATGCGCCCAGACCGTATCGTAGTGGGCGAGTGCCGTGGCGGCGAAGCACTGGACATGCTACAGGCCATGAATACAGGCCATGATGGATCACTTACTACGGCCCACGCCAACACGCCGCGCGATTGTATAGCGCGGCTTGAGGTGATGGTGCTGATGTCCGGGCTCGATTTGCCGATACAGGCTATTCGCGAGCAGATCGCATCTGCCGTGCATTTGATTGTCCAGCAAAGCCGTTTCCCTGATGGTAGCCGTAAAGTGACGCACATTACGGAGATTACCGGCATGGAAGCGGGAATGATCCAGATGCAGGATATCTTTCTATACAAGCAGAAGGGCTATACGCCGGAAGGCAAGGTGCATGGCAGCTTCATTGCTACCGGAGCTATTCCTGACCTTTACCAGACGTTGTCTGAGCGTGGAATCCCGGTTGATCTTTCAATCTTCCAGAAAGATCGGGAGTTGTAATTGGATCTTTCATTAGTTATCGGTGTGCTGGCGGTTGCGCTTGTGGTGATTATTTGGACTTTCTTTCAGATAGCGGAAAGAGGCCTCAAGAAGCAAAAACAAAACCTGCAGGCTACCGCTTCAACCAGCTTGCAAGAGATGTTCATCTTTGTCGATGCAACAAAGATCTTCTACTTCAATGTGCTGGCATTGCTGTTCGCCCCGGCCATTGTCTATGTACTCACCGATAACCCCGTATTTGCCGTGGCTACGGCTATTGCCGTCGTTCTTGCGCCTAAATTGTATGTCGCATGGATAAAAAAGAAGCGCGCACGCACCTTCGAGCAGCAGTTGCCCGATGCCTTGCTGATGGTTGCAGGTTCACTACGCGCTGGAGCAGGCTTGAATGTGGCTCTTGAATCCATGGCTTCTGAAACGCGTCCACCTATCAGTCAGGAGTTTGAGCTGATGCTGCGTGAACAAAGAGTGGGCGTGGACCTAGATACGGCATTACAGAATATGGAAAAACGCATGCCGGTGCAGGATTTCATCATGGTCATTGCAGGCATGCGAATTTCGCGTGAAGTGGGCGGAAATCTGGCAGACACTCTGGAAGGTATTGCCGATACGTTGCGTAAAAAACTGACGATGGAAGGCAAGATTCAGGCACTGACTGCGCAAGGCCGCATGCAGGGTATCGTAATGACTTGCCTGCCATTATTTCTTATGATGGTATTGAAGCAAATGGAACCGGAGGCAATGGCTCCGCTTTTTAATACATGGTATGGCTGGGTGACTCTGGCAGTTGTAGCCGTGATGGAAGTAGTCGGTTACATCTTTATCCGTAAAATAGTGAATATCGACGTCTAATATGAGCAATAACCTTGTCATCGTACTGATAGCCATTTCCTTCGGGGTAGCAGTCTTGCTTTTCGCGTATGCGCTCGGCAGGCTGAAGCATGAAGTACCGAGCGAAGACCGCGCTTATCTCGACCCGCTGCCTCCTATATTGCGTATGATCTGGCCCTTGGTCAGGTTTTTTGAATACCATGTTGGTAAATTCATACCATCTGCAGCGCTGGAAAAAAGCTCGCAAAAGTTACAGTTGACTGGCGTCAGTTTCCTGATGGGTGCGGAGCAGTTTTTTGCCTTGCGTTTCCTGTGCATGCTGATCGCGTTTGCCGCCACTTATTTCGTACTGAATACATTGGGCAAAGAGTCGCCCATGGCGATAGTTTGTGCATTGCTGCTTGGTTTTTTCTACCCTGTGATCTGGCTCAATGATGTACGGACAAAGCGCGTGGTGCAGGTGCAGAAGACCCTGCCCACCTATCTCGATTACATCACCATGGCGGTCGAAGCCGGTCTGAATATGACCGGAGCTATCAACCAGGCCATGGAAAAAGGCCCAGTTGGCCCGCTGAAGCATGAGTTTTATCTGGTGGTGCGGGATTTGCGCTCAGGCGTGCCGCGTGCCGATGCGCTTAGACGTATGGAGGCGCGCATGCAAATGCCTGAAATCACAAGCTTTGTCGGCACTTCGATCCAGGCCGAAAAAATGGGTGCGCGCCTGGGTGTTGCGCTTAAATCCCAGGCCGAACAGCGCCGTAATGAACGATTCCAGCGAGCAGAGAAGCAGGCGATGGAAGCGCCGGTCAAACTTATTTTCCCGCTATTGGTATTTATTTTTCCGCTGACATTCCTGATACTGGGTTTTCCAATAGCGATGAAATTCATGTCTTCGGGCATTATGTAAGGATGTGAATGGAGTTGGGGAAAGTGTATTGGCAGTCGCAGCCCATTATAAGTAGGGCATGGCGTACCACTGGCGTGTTGGAGCGTATGCGCGGCTTGCTGGGTCGCCCGCCCCTACGGCCGGGTGAGGCTTTGTTAATAGAGCCTTGTAATGCGGTGCATACTATTGGCATGACTTATCCACTGGATATCGTTTTCATTGATGCCGAAGGAGTCGTGTTAAAGCTGTGCCAGCACCTGCCTCGGTTTCGCATGGCCAAGTCATTTGGTGCGAGAATGACGATTGAGCTTGCCGCCGGCGAGATAGAGCGCATTGGATTCTCAATCGGCGATCAACTGCAATGGAGAGCAATTTGAGAAGGATTACTTT
Organism: uncultured Methylophilaceae bacterium; assembly: GCA_964494575.1. Classification (GTDB taxonomy): domain Bacteria; phylum Pseudomonadota; class Gammaproteobacteria; order Burkholderiales; family Methylophilaceae; genus JBCKUK01. The sequence goes on from CAZBSR010000005.1 coordinate 24,577, forward strand.
AATTTTAGTTGCCTTGCAGGCCGTGTTACTTGGCGCCTGTGCGACTAACGGCCAGAATTCCGGTCAGTTGCTGCCTGAAGAAAGCCGCGCGACGCCAGAGCTGGCGCTACTGAGCCAGAAGGCGCAGCTAGCCGATGCTGGTGGGGATGTGGCCAAAGCCGAGGCTTTGTATAAGGCTGTACTCAGGAACACGCCTAACGACGCCGATGCCTGGTATCGACTTGGTAATCTCTATGCCAACAACAACCGGCCTGCTGAAGCTGCAATCGCTTATGAGCGCACACTCGTGGCCGATAATAGTCACGCCCGCGCGTGGCATAATCTGGCGATTATCCGCCTGCGCCAATCATACGCGGCATTACTGCAGGCCCAAATTACCGTCAATGAGGAAGATCCTTTAACTGAACGTATTGATAATACGCTGGATCAATTGAGCCATATCTCCGTGCTGGACAATCAGCCGCGCCCAGCTATTATTAAGCGCCCGGCGCTCCCATCCCCAGCGCCAAAATCTTCAACAGCCAGTGACCCGATTGTCGATGCTCCTGCCAGTGCGGGGAAGTAGGGAGGCCATGCGCATGCTATCGCGAGGTAAGCAGAAACAGGCCGGCCAGTCTATGGTCGAATACCTGATTATTCTGCCATCGCTGCTGTTGCTGACCTTGGGCGCTATCCAGTTTGCGCTGCTTTACCAGATCAAAAGCCAGGTCAATTATGCGACTTTTGCCGCTGCCAGGCAGGGGGCGCTTAAAAATGGCAGTACTACCTCTATTAAAGACGCCTTTGGAGCGGGGCTGACGCCGCTATTCGCCAATAAGCCGAATTTTTCCGGCCTACTGCGTGGCAGAGCGGTCGGGGCGATCGAAGCGTTCAATCCATTGGTCACCACTATCGAGCGTATCAGTCCGCCTGATTCGGTAAAGAATGATTTTGGCATTGCGGATCCTGCGGACTCAAGCAAGAAGATCGTTCCCAATGACAATCTCCAGTATCGCTCAACCGCTGTTGGCAGTAGTTCGTCGCTCAACATCCAGGATGCCAATATCCTGAAAATCCGCGTGACATATTGTGCCAAGCTAATCGTTCCCGTCGCGAATGTGGTGTTTTATTCTCTGGTCAATGGCATCGAAGGCACCAAGAATCTTGCCGGTGAGTTTTTCTCGACCCCCAAAACCGGGGTAGCGACCCATCCGAATGACTGTGCGATGCTCAAGGACAGATTTGGCAGCAAAGTGAACTCGATAGTCGACGCTGGCAGCGCCGTAGGAGCTGATCTGAGTTTTATAAGCAGCGCATTGAGTACAGCGTCGAATCTACTGAATAATACATCCATCCCCGGCCTTAACTGGACGATAGGGGGCTATCGCATACCGATAACCTCCGAAGCTGTCGTGCGTATGCAGTCCCCAATGAAATTTTCTTCGTAGTGCTTGCCTGTATTCCCCTGAAAAAAACTAAAAGCTCCCTCGTTCTGATTTTGGGAATAGCATTCTATTTTCAGGCTTCAAGTGTTTGTGCACAGCCGGAAAAGCCTAACCTCAAGGAAGGCGCATGGCGCATTGCCATTCAGATGACGGTACCTAATGCGACTGGGCCCTCTACTGGCCCCATGCAGTATGACCGTTGCCTGGCACCTGAAAGTGCGAAAACACTTTTGGCGATGCCTGCCGGGACACCTTGTACGCTTAAGGAATCAAAACTTACGCGCGATGACCTGACATGGGAAATGAGCTGCAGCCAGGAAGGTTATAAATCAGCGGTAAATGGCAAGATCAATTTCAAGAAGACCACGCTGGAAGGGGAAATCATTACGCTGGCCCAAGCGCCGCAAAAGATTCGGATCACGACCAGGATTGCTGGCCGTTATCTTGGAGCGTGCGTCGATACAACACAGAAGCCCAGCCCCCGGACTCATAAGGCCTTACCGAAATTCGAGGAGTAAGGAGGTCGGGGCCAGGCCAAGAGTTTAATTACAAGCAACGCGCATAGTGCGCCGTTGCGCAATCAGGCTTTCATCCTTCATTACAACATCATAGCCTTTGCTGCAGATTGCCTTGGCTTTTGTATGGCAAGCTTCCCAGCCCACAAATCCGCTACAAGTGACATCGATTAACTCCCGGTTTTCTTTCTTTCCGCCAATTCCCAGCGCGCTACATCCAGCCAGCAATAAAATTAAAAATGCGAATACAACTTTTTTCATGACTACTCCGTCTTGTTTATTAAGAATTAAGCGCTAGGCATTTTTGAGTATGGCTTCAAAATCTTCTGCCGGAACAGGCTTTGAAAACAAATAGCCTTGTCCGTAATCGCAGCCTACTGCCATTAGTAAATCGCGTTGCTCGACAGTTTCTATACCTTCAGCTATGACCAGTAAATCAAGCGTATGCGCCATGACAATAATGGCTTCGCACAAGGTGATATCGCTACTGTCCTGCCCCAGGTTCTGCACAAACGATTTATCGATTTTAACATAGTCGATATCAAACTTTTTCAGGTACGCCAGCGATGAATAGCCGGTACCAAAATCATCGATCGCTACCTGAATGCCCGCATCGCGAAATGCCAGCAGCTTGTTGCTGACATTTGCGCCTGCATCCAGCAACAGGCCTTCGGTAATCTCAATTGCAATGCTTTGCCCGGGCAGGCCAATCTCCTGCAAATGCGCTATCCATTTATCATGCAACGCTCCGGAGCTAAGGAACTGCACCGGGGATTTATTGATGCTGATCTGGAAGTCCGGGACATACGATTTGCGCCATTCCTTCACCTGCTTCGATGCTTCACGGAACACCCAGTCGCCGATATCGACGATCATGCCGGTATCTTCCGCGACAGGAATGAATTCCATTGGCCCAATCAGGCCGCGCGTCGGGTGCTGCCAGCGTATCAAGGCTTCGGCCTTATAAATCTTGCCGGTTTTTAATTCCACGATAGGCTGGTAATGCAGGCATAACTCGTTGTTGGATAGCGCGCTGCGCAAGTCGCTGGTTATTCGCATCTTGGCCAGGGCAGCTTCCTGCATGGATGGAGTGAAATAATGGTAGCGATTGCGCCCCTGGGCCTTGGCCGCGTACATGGCCTGATCTGCGTTCTTGAGCAATATATCGATATTGGAGGCGTCCGTCGGATAAAGTGTAATGCCGATGCTGACTGTCACATACGCGATATCGTCATTCAGGCGATAGGGTTTGGCGAGTTTTTGCAGGATATTCTGGCAGATACGCTCGATGCTGCCGGAATC